>DPSD01000283.1:6621-8958 GCA_003538495.1 Accumulibacter sp. | reverse complement strand
TCCTACGGCAAGGACGGCCAGCCGGGAGGGACCGGCGACGCCGCCGACGTGACCTTTCCATGAGAATCCGCTGGAGCCAGGATGCGTTTTGAGGTGCGGGCCCTATCTGCCGACAACCTGATCGAAACGCACGCTGTTGACGCCGCCGACGCCGGGGAAGCAGGCCAGCTGCTCCGCCAGCGGCGACTGCAGCCGTTGTCGATCAAAGCGGCCATTGGTGCCGGCGCCGACTCCACTCACACCCCGGCACGCCGCAGCAAGGGCTTTTCACTGCTCCTCTTCAGCACTGAACTGCTGGCTTTGCTGGAGGCCGGGCTGAGTCTGGTGGAGGCTTTCGAAGCGCTGCTCGACAAGGAAAGCTCGGGCGCCGCGCGGGTCATCCTTGAGCGTCTGACCAGGGATCTGCGCGAAGGCCTGCGCTTTTCGGCGGCGCTGGCCCGGCAAAGCGAGATTTTCCCACCCCTTTACGTCGGCATCGTCAGGGCCGCCGAGGGAACCAGCGACCTGCCGCAGGCCTTGTCGCGCTACATCGACTATCAGACGCGGCTGGACACGCTGCGCAACAAGATGCTCAGCGCGGCCATCTACCCGGCGATCCTGCTGGCCGTTGGCAGTGGCGTGACGCTGTTCCTGATGGCCTATGTCGTGCCGCGCTTCGCCGGGGTGTACCAGGGCAGTGGCCGTTCGCTGCCCGTGCTGTCGCAATTGATGCTCGACTGGGGTCAGTTCGTCGGCCAGCACACCGCTACCGTCTTCTGGTCGCTGCTGGCCCTCGCGCTGGCCCTGGCCTACTGGCTTCGGCGCTTCATCCGCAGCGGCCGCTGGATCCTCTTCCTGACGCGCTTGCCGGGAATTGGCGAGCGCGTTCGGGTGATCGAGCTGTCGAGGTTGTACTTGACGACCGGCATGCTGCTGGAAGGCGGTATCCCGATACTGGCGGCGCTCGACATCGTCGGCAATACCGTTTCGCCCACAACGCGCGAGGCGCTGGGCGTTGCCCGTGCGATCATTTCCGACGGCGGCACGCTGTCGCACGGCTTCGACAGCAGTGGCCTGGCGACACCGGTGGCCCTGCGCCTGCTGCGCGTTGGCGAACGATCAGGGCAGATGGGCGCCATGTTGACCCGTTCGGCGCTGTTCTACGAGAGCGAGAGCGCGCGCTGGATCGAGCGCTTTGCCAAGGTCTTCGAGCCGCTGCTGATGACCGCCATCGGTCTGTTGGTCGGCTTGATCGTGGTCCTGCTGTACATGCCGATCTTTGATCTGGCGGGTACCCTGCAATGAACGCTGCCGCCGATAACGACGGCTACCGTTTCGACGACGCCCTGCTGCATCGCGCCAGGGAGATGGCCGCGGCATCGGGGCGATCGGTGGTCAGCGAGATCGAGGCGCTGACCGGCGTCGACCCGCGGCAGGTGGTCGATGAGCTGGCCCGGCGCTTTCGCCTGACGGTCATGGATACCACCGAGATGCTGGCCTGCGCCGAGGCCTTCGACCTGCTGCCGATGGTCAAGGCGCAGCTGCGCGCTTGTCTGCTGTTGCGCGCGCCGCTGGCCGGCGCCGGCAGTCGGATTATCGGCGTGATCTCGGATCCCTTTGACAGCGACGGCATGGTCTGGCTGAGCAGCCTGGTCGATGCGCCGGTTGATTACTGTCTGGCGCTGCCGGCTGACATCCAGGCCTATCTGTCAAAGCATGAAGAGTCGGTGCATGCGGTCCAGTCGCTGGTGCACGATACCGGCGCGGCGCCGGAGCGCTACCGCAGCGCCGAGGTACTGAGTTTCGCGTCGGTCAGCGGCGCCTCCAGCCCGGCCGTCAAGCTGGTCAATTCAACCGTCTATGACGCGGTCCGAGCCGCCGCCAGCGATGTCCATCTCGAGAGCACGCCGACCGGGATCACCATCAAGTACCGTCTCGACGGGGTGCTCGACACGGTCGCGCAGATCAGCGGCGTGGCGCTCGCCGAACAGGTGGTGTCGCGGCTGAAGGTCCTCGCCGAGCTCGACATCGCCGAGCGCCGAACGCCGCAGGATGGCAGCTTCCGGGTGCAGGTGGCGGGCCGCGACATCGACCTGCGGGTGTCGATCATGCCGAGCATTCACGGCGAGGATGCGGTGGTGCGTATTCTCGACAAGCGCGGGGTGATCGAAGCGCACGGGGCGCTGACGCTGGACCTGCTGGGCTTTGACCAGCACTCGCTGAAGGCCTTGCGGCGGCTGGTCGAAGAACCCTACGGGATGTTGCTGGTCACCGGCCCGACCGGCTCGGGCAAGACCACCACGCTGTACGGCGCAATTTCCGAAATCAACAACGGACGCGACAAGATCATCACCATCG
>DPSD01000283.1:1497-6319 GCA_003538495.1 Accumulibacter sp. | reverse complement strand
ATCATCACCATCGAGGACCCGGTCGAGTACCAGTTGCCCGGGGTCCTGCAGATCCCGGTCAATGACAAGAAGGGCCTGACTTTTGCGCGCGGTCTGCGGTCGATCCTGCGGCACGACCCGGACAAGATCATGGTCGGCGAAATCCGCGACCGCGAGACGGCCGAGATCGCCGTCCAGTCGGCGCTGACCGGGCACCTGGTGCTGACCACGGTGCACGCCAACAACGTCTTCGACGTCTTCGGTCGTTTCACGCACATGGGCATCGACCCCTACGCCTTCGCGTCGGCGCTGAACGGCATCTGGGCGCAACGCCTGTTGCGGGTGAATTGTGCGCGCTGTAGCGAGCCGTACGCGCCCAGCGACGCCGAACTCGAACGTTTCGCGATGGCCGCCGACGATCTGGCGCGCTTCGACTTTCGTCGCGGCAGCGGCTGCGGCGACTGTCGCGGTACCGGCTATCGCGGACGCAAGGCGGTTGCCGAGATCCTGAATCTGAACGACGAGTTGCGCGAACTGATCATCGACAAGCGCCCGATCCGGCAGCTGAAGGAAGTGGCGTACCGGAACGGCACTCGCAGCCTGACGGACGCCGCGTTGCGCCTGGTGGCGGGCGGCGAGACCACTCTCGACGAGTTGCGACGTGTCACGCTTTCCGCTTGAGAGACTGCTGCTCGGGTGTTCCGCCGCGCACGCCGTATTGCTGGTCGAGCCGGCGTCGGCAATGCCCGTGCTCGCCGGCCAAGTGCTGGTGGCCGAGGAACGGCTGCCGGCAAGCGCCAGCGCCGCCCTGGCCGCCGCCCTGCCAGGCCTGACAGGCCGGCAACCCGAGACACCCGGGCCGGCAGCACGGAATCGAAGCTTGATCGTTACCGTCGACGACGGTCTGGCCAGGAGCTTCGTCGTCACGCCACCGCGGGGGACACGCGGACTGCGCGAATTGCGGGCGACCGCGGCGGCCCGCTTCGCGACGCTCTATGGGGCGTCAGCCGACGACTGGCTCCTGGTCGGCGACTGGCATGCGCGGGTTCCGTTCATCGTCAGCGGGCTGCCGCGCGTGCTCTATCAGGCGCTGCAGCAGTTGGCGCTGAGCCACGGCTGGCGCCTCGATTCTGTGAGCCCGGCCTTCGTCCGTGTCTGGAATGGCCTGGGTGCCTCGATTCCGGCAAACGGCTGGCTGCTGGTCGGCTTCGGATCGACGCTGACGCTGCTCGCTACCGGCGACGACCGAATCGCCGGGCTGCGCAGCTTGCGGCTGCCCGCTGCGCCGGACCTGGCCGCGCTAGAGACGCTGCTCGAGCAGGAGATCCTGCGCGCTCCGGCGCAGCTCGAGCGCGGCCGGCAAGCGCTGCTGTGGGCGGGTGCTGCCGAGTGGTTGCCGGTGGCCACCAGCCTTGCCGGCATGGCCTCGCGCACGATCGCCTGCAGAGCACTGGCCAGCAACGCCGGCGAAGCTTCGACAGCCGGTCAACTGGCGCTGGCGGGGAGGAGCCGATGAAGCCGCTGCGCATCGACTTCGTCGAGCGTCCGCCATGGTGCCTGCCGACTTCGCCGCGCGCCAGAGCGACGCTGATCGCCCTCGCGACGGTGCTCCTGCTGCTTGGCGTGGCGCTGGCCTGGACCGCGCTGCAACTCGGCCGTGAACTGGAGGAGGCCTCGCGGGCGATCGCCTGGACGCGGCAGGAGCTGTTTGCGCGGACGCCACCGCCACCCCCGCCGCTGGTCCTTTCGGAGCGCCAGTTGCTGGCGATCAACAGCGCCATCGGGCAGCTGAATACCCCCTGGCCGGCGATGCTGGACGGTTTCGAGAGCGTTGCCACGGCCGACATCGCTTTGCTTCAGATCGAGCCGGACAACCGCCGGCGCCTGGTCAAGGGCGTCGCCGAAGCCAGGGATCACCAGCGGATGCTCGACTACCTGGCGGCGCTCGGGTCGGCTGCGCCCTTTGCTCGGGCGGTGGTCACCAAGCAGGAGATCAACGAACAGGATCCCAACCGGCCACTGCGCTTCGCCTTTGAGGCGCTGCTGGCCGAACCGGCGGCGCCGGCAGCGACGCCTGCCGTGATCCCGGCGCGCGCTCGGGATGGCCAATGAACAGGATCGCGCTGATCGCCGACCGCCTGCGCTTGACCGCCGAGATCTGGCTCCATCGGCACGGCCCGTGGTCGCTGACGCTGGCCATGGCTTTCTGCTCGCTGCTGGCGCTGGCCTTGCTGCTGATCCCTGGCCTGCAAAGCGAACTGGCGGAGCGGCAGACCGAGCAGCAAGCGGTGGTCGACGCGCTTCAGGCGCGCGCGGTGGGCGCCTTGGCGCCGCCCGAGCCGCCGCGGTCAACATCCGAGCGCCACTATCGGGCTTTCCGGCAGATCCTCGCCGACGAGAGCCAGGTGCTGCCAAGTATCCAGGCGGTGCTCGATTCGGCGGTCAGCCACCAACTGCTTGCCACCCGTGCCGAGTACCAGCGCGGCCAGGATCCGCTGGTGCCGGCCGAGACCCTGCAGATGACCGTGCCGGTTAGGGGGAGCTATGCCGACGTTCGTCGCTGGATCGAAGAGATCCTCGCCACGCAGCCTTTCGTCGCGGTCGACGAACTGGGCTTCAAACGCGAGGAAATCGGCATTGACCAGCTTGAGGCCAGGCTTCGCCTGACCATCTGGCACCGGCCGGCCAGCCCTTCCGAGCGCGTTGGCGGGGTCGCTGCGGCCGAGGTGGAGCGGTGAGCGCCCGTCGTCTGATCCTCTTGGCCTTGCTGGTGCTGGCAGCCTGGCTGGCGCTGTTCGGCGACAAGACGCCGAACGACCGGAATGGCAGCGAGGTGGTCGCCGCGCTGCCGGCGAGAACGGCCGGCGGCGGGAGTGACGACGCGTCGAACGTTCGCCGCGCCGACCGCCCGCCGCCTGGCTCGCGGGCGCTGCCCGGCCCGGCCTCCGCAAGCCTTGAAGTGGCGGCCTTGATCCCACGCCAGCAACTGATTTCGGCCGCCGCCGATGGGCACCAGAGTCGGGACCTGTTCCCGCCGCTGAGCTGGACGCCGCCGCCGCCGTTGCCCGAAAAATCGGCCAGTCCGCCGCCGCCGATGGCACCTCCGGTCCCCTTCGTGTACCTTGGCAAAAAGCTGGAAGGCGGACAGTGGGAAGCGTATCTGGGAGTCGGCGAGCAGGTGTTCATCGTCCGCGAGGGGATGACGCTCGCCGGCACCTACAAAGTCAAGGCCGTCAGCCCGCCGACCCTGACCTTGATTTACCTGCCACTCAAGCAGTCACAGACCATCCCGATCGGAGAATCACCATAGTGAACGAGGAAAAATCGGGCCCGCGGCGACCGGCAGCCTGGCGGCGTCGCTGCCTGGGCGTGGCGGCCGCGCTGCTGTTGGCCGGTTGCGCTGCCCAGAACGCTTTTCAGGAAGGGCAGGCGCTGCTGGCGGCCGAACAGGTCGATGCCGGACTAGCCAGAATCCAGGAAGCCATCCGCCTTGAACCTGCGTCGGCCGAGTATCGCATGGCTTATTTCCAGGCCCGGGAACGCTACGTAAACGCCAGTATCGCCAGGGGCGAACGCGCCGTCGCCGAAGCGAGCTACGACGCCGCCGACGTGGCCTTCCAGCGGGCGCTGGTGCTGCAGCCTGGCAACGAGCGGGCGCTAGCGGGCTTGCAACTGGTCGACGCGGCACGTCGTCACGGCCGCCTGTACGCCGAAGCGGCCGCCGCCTGGAACCGGCAGGACGCAGAAGCAGCGCGGGCCAGCTTGCGCAAGATCCTGGCGGCCAACCCCAGCCACGAGCGTGCCCTCGCCCTGCTGCGGCTGATCGACGACGGCAGCGCCCGGATCGCCAAGGATTCGGTGCTCGCTGCCGCGTACCGAAAGCCGATCACCATCGAATTCAGGGACACCCCGGTGAAGACGGTCTTTGAGGTCATTTCGCGGACATCGGGGTTGAACTTCATTTTCGACAAGGACGTGCGCGCCGACCAGAAAGCCACGGTGTTCCTCCGCAACAGCACCATCGAGGCGGCGATCAACCTGCTGCTGCTGACCAATCAGCTCGAGCAGCGCGTCCTCGATGGCAACTCGATCCTGATTTTCCCGAATACGCCGGTCAAGCAGCGGGAGTATCAGGCGCTGACCGTCAAGACCTTCTACCTCGCGAATTCCGATGCCAAGACTGTCGCCACCACCCTCAAGACGATGCTCAAGAGCAAGGACCTGGTGGTCGACGAGAAGCTCAACCTGGTGATGCTCCGCGACACCCCGGAGGCGATCAGGCTGGCCGAGAAGCTGGTTGCCTTGCAGGACGTGCCGGAACCCGAGGTGCTGCTCGAAGTGGAGATCCTCGAGGTCAAGCGCTCACGGCTGCAGGCGCTAGGGGTCAACTGGCCCGACAACATGGCCTTGCGAGCGCTTCCTGTCGACGCCCTGACCCTGAAAACGCTGGGCAACATCACCTCGGCGACGACTGGCGTGACCGTCGGGCCGGCGATCGTCCGCGCCAATCAACTCGACACCGATGTCAATCTGCTGGCCAATCCCCGCATCCGCGCGCGCAATCGCGAGAAGGCCAAGATCCTGATTGGCGAGCGCGTGCCGAACATCACCTCGACCATTACCGTGGGGTTTTCCACCGAGTCGATCACCTACATCGATGTCGGCCTGAAGCTCGACGTCGAGCCGACGATCTATCTCGACAACGAGGTGGCGATGAAGATCACGCTGGAAGTCAGCAACATCGTCAACCGGATCGAAACCAAATCCGGCACCGTCGCGTATCAGATCGGTACGCGCACGGCAACCAGCGTCCTGCGCCTCAAGGACGGCGAGAACCAGTTGC
>DPSD01000283.1:0-1231 GCA_003538495.1 Accumulibacter sp. | reverse complement strand
AGGACGGCGAGAACCAGTTGCTGGCCGGCCTGATCAGCGACGAGGACCGGCGAACGGCCAGCAAAGTCCCGTTCCTGGGCGAGATCCCCATTCTCGGCCGCCTGTTCGGGAGTCACTCCGACGAGGGGATCAAGACCGAGATCGTGCTCTCGATCACGCCACGGATCATTCGCAACATTCAGCGCCCGGAGGCTCATCTTTCGGAGTTCGATGGTGGAACCGAAAGCAATTTCCGTGGCCAGCTCGCCGGCGGCGGTGGCCCGGGGTTCGGTGCGGCTGCCGCGGCGGCGGCCTCGCCGCCAGGCGCGGTGGCATACCCGGCCGGCGCACAGGCAGCCGGGAGCGAAACGCTGAACAACCCGCTGACGCTGACGCCGGCGCTGGCGGCGGACGGCGGATTGCAGCCGTCGCCAGCGTCGGCGACGGATCCCGAGGCCGTCGCCCAGCCCGGCGGGTCGGCGCAGTTGCTCTGGCAGGGCCCGACACAACTCAAGGCTGGCGACACCCTGGCGCTGCAACTGGTGATGCAGGCCGACCGGCCGGTGGTCAGCCTGCCGCTGGCGATCGGTTTCGATCCGCGCGTCCTGCAGGTCGTCGATGTCAGCGAGGGTGGCTTTCTTGGCCAGGGTGGCGCGCAGACCAGCTTCACCTATCGCGTCGATCCCGGCGGACAGGTACTGATGACTGCGACGCGCTCAGGTGCCGGCGGCGCCACCGCTCCGGACGTCGTGGCGACGGTCAACTTCCGCGCCGTGGCGCCAGGCGCCTCGCGCGTCGAGCTGATCACCATCGCTCCGGTCGCTGCGGGCGGGGTGACGATCAGCGCCACTCCGCCGGGACCGCACATGTTGACCGTTGTCCGGTGATCGCCGATGGCACGGACCGCGTGTTCCTCGTGCCTGCGCACGTCGCTGCCCGGCCCGGCGACCGGCTGCCGCCGGCAGGGCTTCTCGCTGATCGAGTTGCTGATTACGCTGGCCGTGGTCGCCGTTCTCGCCGGGGTCGTGGTTCCGGTTGCCCAGACCGCCGTGCAGCGTGCCAAGGAGCAGGATCTCCGGATCGCCCTGCGCGAGCTGCGTGGCGCGATCGATCGCTACAAGAAGGCCGGTGACGAAGGCCGCATCCGCAAGGCCACGACCGACAGCGGCTACCCGGCGACACTGCAGGTCCTGCTCGAAGGCGAAGACGATCTGCGCGACCCCAAGCGCCGCAAGATCTACTTCCTGCGCCG
>DPSD01000441.1 GCA_003538495.1 Accumulibacter sp. | reverse complement strand
GTCTGCAGCGGGCGGCAGCCGGTGCCGGCCTGAGCACGGATGCTGCCGATACGCTCGGCTGACCAGCCTCCGTCAGTACAGCCCTGCGGTCTGACCGTTCATTTGCAGAAGGTCATGCTTGCGCAGGTTTCGTGAGCGGCCGGCTGGACTCTTTCTCGATGAGGACTCTTTGCAATGGTCACAATGCCGTCATCCAGACACGGGATGATCACAGCCGTCGGCTGCAAGCCGACCTCGCCCGTCGCTCTTACGCCAAGCCAGGGGAGTACGCCAGCGTGCGTCCCCAAGACCCAGGAGGATAGTTGATATGATGATCAGAAAGCGCTCTCTCGCCATCGCCCTGGTGATGGTCGGCCAGGTACACGCTGCCGACCTCACCCTGTTCGACAACTTTACGCCCTTGACCGGCAACCCGGCCGCCGGCAGCCTGCCGGAAACCGCGCCGTTCAGGCTGTCATCGCCAGACTTCAGCCAGGTCGTCCTGGCCAACCGCACCAACCAGAACCGCTTGCTGCCGGGTTCGAACTCCGGTAGCTGGGACATGATTACGGCCAACGAGACCGGCGCCAACGCAGGCCGCTATCTGTTCATGCCCTTCGAGACCGGGTCCGCCGGTGTACAGCGGGTCGACCTGCGGGACAGCAATTACGACACCCGCACGGTGACCATCGTCGCTCCCGGAACGCAGGGCTTTGCCTCTGGCGATGCTTCCCGGTGGACCCCCTGGGGCAGCTATCTGACGGCCGAGGAATCCTGGGGCTCCGGCAGCACCAAGGGCCGTCTGTTCGAAGTGACCAACCCGACCACCGCTGGGGCCAATGGCGGCAACCTCGTCCAGCGCCGCATCATTCCACGCGTCTCGCATGAAGGCCTGGCTTTCGACAAGAACAACAACCTGTACTTCATCGACGAGTTGAACGGGGGCTCCCTGTACAAGTACGTTTCCGCCAGGCCCGGTGCCACCAGCGGTGACGACTTCTTCGCCAAAGGCCAGACCTTCGTGCTGAAAGTCGGCGCGGGTGGCCAATCCGAGGGCAACAACGGCCCTGCCATTACTGGCAGTTCACGCTGGGTGGCGATCACCGACGCGAACGGTGCGGCGCTAGCCGGCATCTCCACGGTGCTTGCCGACGGTACCATTGACGGCCGCGCGACTGCCGATCATGCCGACGTCTTGGGCACCGGCTACAACCGACCAGAGGATCTGGAGATCCAGACGATGTCCAGCGGCAAGCAGATCCTCTACTTCACCACCACCGACTCCGACAACGACGGCAACAGCGCCAATGGGCGCGGTCGCATCTATTCGCTCGATCTGGCCTCGAACGAAGTCAGGCTGGCCGCCGATAGCAGTAGTCGCGACATGGCCACCGGCCTCGCGGTCGGCGCCACCTGGAGCAATCCGGACAATCTCGCCATCGATGCCAACGGCAACATCTACGGCATCGAGGACCAGGACGGCGGCAGAGCTGACATCTGGTTCCTGCAGGACGTCGACAGGGATGGCGTCGCGGAGTCGGTCGGCAAGTGGGCCTCGCTGAGCACCTCCGGCGCCGAGCCGACCGGGCTGTACTTCGACCCCTTCAACGCCAACGTGGCGTACGTGAACGTCCAGCACCCCAGCAGTGGCAACGACGTGCTGGTCCAGATCACTGCCGTTCCGGAGCCGGAGACTTACAGCATGGTGCTGGCGGGGCTGGGCCTGCTGGGTGCCACGGCACGACGCCGCAAGTGTGTCTGATCGACCTGCCGCAAGCAGAAGGACGGCCGCCGGGCGGTGGTCGTCCTCCCGACGGCAGGCACACCAATTTCAACTTGCCGAGCAAAGCCGTTTGCCACTCTCCCTGGCCCTCCCGCGTGTCGCAAGTTGGCGTGCTGGAGACACTCTGGTCAATTCCCACCGCTGCTTGCCCCACCCTCGGTCGACGCGTGTCGATGGTTTGGGGAAGCCGCCCAGGCCAGTGAGCGATCAGCATCATTTGCAGGCGCGGCTGGCCAAGGGCTTCGAGGCGGGAGCGCTGGCGCTCGACTTCCTTTCGGCGCAAGGTTTCCGGGTTGTCGCTTCTCAGTCGGGTCATGCCTGGCTCATTGTCCAATAAGAGATTGTCGGAAAACGTACCCTCGCTACAAAATGCAGAGGGTTCCGGTGGAGCAATGCGGCATTTCTGAGTTGCGGCCTGGATTCCATCGTTTTCGTTACGCAAGGTGTGATCAGGTGAGGCCCGGGCATCGCAACGGCTCCTCGGACCGCACCACTTCGATACCCCCCATGCACCGTGAAGGAGCTTGGTCATGGGCTCGGCGCCAGCAACGGCGGGGCTTGGTGGCAGGTCGCGGCAGCGGCTCGACATACCACCGGAGGCCGGTCAGAGGGCAACGACGGCTGGCGCCTGAGCCACATGCGGTGGCCCCGGAGCCGGCGAGGAGGTGGTGGCCCGGCTCGCCGATGCGGCGGCCATCCGCTCGAGCCCCCCGGCACGAGATTTGCTACCGAGAACCGTTG
>DPSD01000236.1 GCA_003538495.1 Accumulibacter sp. | reverse complement strand
GCTCTCGGCGACGAACTGCTCGACGCGGCGCGCGACCAGAGCGTGAGGAAGAGCCTGCCTTTTACCATCGGCATCGCCGATTCGGTCGCCAAATCTGTGGCACACCGGCTGGTCGAACCAGCCCTGCGCTTGCCGGAACCAGTGCGACTGATCTGCCGCGAGGGCCGCCTGACCTCGCTGCTCGCGGAGTTGGCCATCCATCGTCTGGACATGGTGATCGCCGACCGCCCGATCCCGGCCAATCTCAATGTCCGCGGCTACAGTCACCTGCTCGGTGAGAGTACGCTGATGGTGTTCGGTGCAGCGGCGCTGATCAAGACCCTGAACGGCGCCTTCCCGACGCTGCTCGACGGCGCTCCTTTCCTGATGCCGGGTGACGATGTCGCGATCCGCCCGCGGCTCGAACAATGGTTCGAAGCGCAACGGCTGCATCCGCGCATCGTTGGCGAATTCGACGACAGCGCGCTGCTCAAGGCTTTCGGACAAGCCGCTGCCGGACTCTTCGTCGCCCCGAGCGCAATCGCCGCCTACGTTTGTGAACAGTATCGTGTCGACATCGTCGGACACATCGACGCCATCGGCGAACAGCTCTTCGCGATTACCACCGAGCGACGGCTGACCCACCCAGCAATCGTCGCCATCAGCGAAGCGGCGCACAAGGAGGTGTTTGGTGAGGCGTCGAGCGCCCACACCGATGTCGTGAACGCGCTTGACGGGCCGCTGCTGCCGGTACGCAAGGCGCGGCTTCCGGGGCTCTCCAGGCCGAGGAACAAGAGCGCGGTATAGCAGGATACGCCTTGCGGACGTCAATCATCAGTTTTTTACGAAGTATCGTTCCAGATAATTCTGCTTTTCTGATGATCTCCAAGTGTCTATCCTCGAGCCTGTTCGACCACTCACAGGAGACATCCATGAAAACCTTTTCACTGCTCGCCGCCGTTCTGGCACTGGGCTGTACACTTGCGTTCGGCGATGCGGAAGCCGCCAGCAAACGTTTGGGCGGCGGCCAGTCCACCGGCATGCAACGTCAGTCCACCACCCCCGACAAAGCCGCCGTCTCGCCAGCGCAGACGCCAGGCGCGATGCCCGCGGCAGCCGCGCAACCCAAGCGTTCGTGGATGGGGCCACTGGCCGGACTCGCCGCCGGCCTGGGCCTGGCCGCGCTGGCCTCGTACTTCGGCTTCGGCGAGGAACTCGCTTCGATGCTAATGATTGGCCTGTTGGTAATGGCCGTACTGATGGTGATCGGCCTCGTCATGCGTCGCCGCGCCGCTGCTCGCGAACCTGCTGGCGGCGGCCTGCAGTACGCGGCGGCGGGTGCCGGCGGCGCGCCTACGGGCAACCATGAGCTTTCCCTGCCGGCATCCGGTAGCAACGACGCAGCCGGTGTCGCCACCGGACACATCCCGACCGACTTCGACGTCGCCGGTTTCGTGCGCAACGCCAAGCTCAGCTTCATCCGCCTGCAGGCCGCCAACGACGTCGGCAATCTCGACGACATCCGTGAATTCACCACGCCAGAGATGTTTGCCGAGATCAGCCTGCAGATTCGCGAGCGCGGCAACGCCAGGCAGGAAACCGATGTCGTCAGCGTCGAGGCAGCAGTGATCGATGTCGCCGAAGAGCCAGGCCGCTACGTTGTCAGCACGCGTTTCAGCGGCATGATCCGCGAAAACCAGGACGCCGCCGCCGAGCCCTTCGACGAAATCTGGCACTTGGTCAAGCCACGTGACGGCAAGTCCGGTTGGTTTGTCGCCGGCATTCAGCAGACTCAGTAAGCTGCTGCAAAACCGCTGACCGGAGCCATCCCTCCTGACATGACAGGCTCCGGCGGCGGCTGGCGCGATCATCGACGATCGACGGACGGTCCATGAGATCTTCACGGTCGTGCCTCGAACCACAGGTCACCGAAGTGGGTCTCGACGCGATCGCCGGTGTTGTCGGTGTCGGCGGCGAGGGCAACACCCGAGATCGCCGGCACCGGATCGCCGAAGGCCGCACGGAAATCGGCGGCGACATCGCGAACGACCTCCCGCCATTTTCCGGAGTGCGCGTTGCCGGAATCGACGACGATCATCCGCAGGCGGTCGCTATAGGCATTCCATCCCGATTCGCCGGCGACTTGCGCCGTACCCCAGACGTAGCACAGCGCTGCTGCCGGCAGATTGGCGCCATACAGGACGCGCGCCGCAGCGATCTTCATGCGGTCGCCGACACCGAGCCGCTCCGGTGGCAGATCGAACAGGACATAGACACGCGCGGCGTAATCGTCACCGGCCTTGCGCCGCAGGTCCGATCCGGAAACTGCCTTGGAAACTCGCCAGCGCCATCGCAGCAAGGGTGTCACCGCCGGGTCAACGCGCTCTGCGATTGCCAGACTCGACGCCGAGTGGTCGGAAATCACCCGCAGCACCGTCACGCCAGCATCGGCCAGCAGATCGAAACGGTTCGGCCGCTCGACCGAGGGCAAGGTCTGATGCAGCCATTCCTTCGGCAAATGATTTCCCGGCAGCGCGGCAGAAAACCTCGGCAGCTCGACTCGCCTGGCGTCGGCGCGCGCCGGGCAGACTGAAAACCCGCTGACGACGCCGATGACCGGGGTCATCAGCAGCGCCAGCGAAGCCCACCGGCGTCTGGTATTCATTGGCTCCATTCGACAAATCCTTCCAGAGTGGCCAGGCGCAGCAGGTCGGCCGGCCGATCGACATCCCACAGCCGGGGCAGCTCGCCCCAGCGCAGCCCCGACCCGGACAGGCGCTGCCGCGTCTGGGCCATGACCCGCTCGCTCCCCCACTCGATGGCCGCGAAGAGTTGCGGCTGCGGACAACGCAGGCCGACGAGCACGTAACCACCATCTTCAGCGGGAATGAACACCGCGTCCTTGGCGTGCTGGCGCTCTTCGAGCAGGATCTTGGCGGCAGCCACCAGATGCGCCGGCTGCAGCGCCGGACAGTCGCTGCCGATCAGCAGCAACGGTCCGGCCTGCGCCGCAAAAGCCGCCGCCATGCGTTCGCCGAGGTCCAGGCCCGACTGGCCGCACAGATCGACATCGCAACAGCGCTGCACGGCACGAAAGAAGCGCTGCTGGTCGTCCGGTGTTCCCCAAAGCGTCACTCTGCCGATCGCCGCAGCCTGCGCGACCGCCAGCGCATGCAGGATCAGCCGGCGTTGCAGGCGGGCGGCGCCGACCGCACCGAGGGCTGGAATCAGGCGGGTCTTGGCGGCACCGGCCTGTGGCGCGCGCGCAAAGACGGCGATGCCGAGTGGCTCAGCGCTGGCGCGGCAGATAGCCATAGCGAATCGCCAGTTGCTGCGGGTCCGCACCCAGAAAATAACTCGCGCGCAGGCGCCACATCAGCAGAATCGTTCGCAGAACGCCGTGTTTCTGCCAGCGTCGCCCGGAGGTCAGTACCCGTTCGCGCAGGCAGGCTGGTCGGCAGATGCGCTTGAGCCGCTTCGACAAGGCAATGTCCTCCATCAATGGCAGTTCGGGATAGCCGCCAAGGCGCTCGAAAACCTCGCGGCGAACGAAAATCGCCTGATCGCCGGTGGCAATGCCGCTCAGGC
>DPSD01000653.1:596-3624 GCA_003538495.1 Accumulibacter sp. | reverse complement strand
GTGTATTGATAGTTGTTCGTCTGACGATGAGCAAACCAGGTGGTGGACCTTGAACAATCCTTATATTGTGCCACATGACCCAAAGACAAGTGCGTGTACAGCACAGCATTTCTCGAGAACACCACCCACCAGCGAGACTCTCCTTCAGACCAAGACAAACCGGACAGATTACTTGTTCTCTACAAAACACCAAACCAGAACTTGCCAGGCACCGCGGTCTGCGCTTATGCTCACGCATCGATTGCCAGGCGTTCACCTGATCCTGGAGAATGGGGGTTTTCCTGGCTTTGAATCTTTTCGTGAATTTTCACGCCTGAGGACGCTTGATGGAATCCACACCTTCCCAATCCTGTGCGCTCGTCATGGCACTGATGCTCGCCTTGTCGCCGGCGCTGGCGCAGCAGTCCCAATCCACCCTGTCGCCAGGGGCGACCGCAGGAAATCCGACGGCAAAGACTTTCTCTCAGCAAGACCTGGATCGGCTTCTCGCGCCGATTGCGCTCTATCCGGATCCCCTGCTGGCGCAGGTTCTGATGGCGTCCACCTATCCCCTCGAAGTAGTCGAGGCGGCACGCTGGGTGAAGGCCAATCCCAAGGTCAGCGGGGCGGCACTGGAGACGGCGATGGCCAGGCAATCCTGGGATCCGGCGGTCAAATCGCTGACAGCGGTGCCACAGGTGGTGCAACAGATGAGCGACAATCTCGACTGGATGCAGAAGCTCGGTGACGCTTTCCTGGCGCAGCAACAGGACGTGATGGACACCGTGCAGGGCCTGCGTGCCAGGGCCGACACGACCGGTCATCTCAAGACCACGGAAAAGCAGGTGGTCAAAACCGAGACACAGGGCAGCCAGACAATCTACGTGATCGAATCGCCACAGCCCGAGGTGGTGTATGTGCCCAGCTATAACCCGACCGTCGTGTATGGCAGCTGGTGGTATCCCGCACCGCCGTATTACGTGTATCCGCCGGCCTACGTCTACCCGCCTGGTCTCGCTTTCGCCACCGGCGTAGTGGTCGGCGCGGCGATCTGGGGCAGTTGCAACTGGGCCTGGGGCCGCGGCAACGTCGATATCAACGTCAATCGCTACAATTCCTTCAACCGCACCAGTATCAGCAGCAACCGCTGGAGTCACAATGTCGATCACCGCCGGGGTGTCGCCTACCGTGATCAAAACGTCGCCCGTCAGTACAATCGTGGCGGCAATGCGCAGGCGGCACAGGCGCGCGAGAATTTTCGTGGCCGCGCCGACGCCGGGCGCGCGGAGCTCCAGGGCATGGATCGTGGCCAGTTGAACGAACGCGTCGGGCAGGCTGATCGCAAATCGCGCGAGGATCTGGGTGCTCGCGGTGAAGCGGGCGCTGGACGGCCAGAGAACCGCGGGCTGGATCGAGGCGAGTTGAGCGACCGCCGGCCGGGCGCTGATCGGGGTGCTGCCGCCTCGACGCGTGACCGCTTCGAAGGTGGCGCGCAACAGCGTGGCGCCGGGATGCACGAGCGTGCAGGCGACGGCGGGGGCTTCTCCGGGGTTGGCAATGGCGCTTCGACGCGTGCGGCCAGCGAGCGCGGCAGCACCAGCAGGGCAGACATGGGGGGTCGGGGTGGTGCTCATGCAGGCTTCTCCGGCAGCGGCGGACATCGCGGCGGTGATGGCGGTGGCTTCCGTGGCGGCGGCGGGGGGGGTGGCTTCCGTGGCGGCGGCGGCGGCCGTGGTCGCTGAGCAGTCCTGTCCACCACTTTCTGCGGAGAAGAATACGATGAACTTCAAGAACATGATGCAAGCGCTCGCCGTCGCGCTGCTGCTGGCGACGTCTCCCGTGATCAACGCTGCACCGCCCGTACCGGCAATGCAGAAGCTTGCTCAGCAAAGCTTTGCCAAGCCGGAAGATGCCGCCAGGGCGCTGGCTGAAGCCGTGCGCGCCGAGGACGTGAACGCGCTGCTGGCAGTGCTCGGTCCGGCATCACGAAGCTGGCTGGCAAGCGGTGACGCGGTTGCCGACCGACAGGACTGGGCGAAATTCCTGGCTGCTTATGATCGTAAACACAGTATCAGCCTGCTATCCGATGGCCGGGCGGTGGTTTTGGTTGGCGAAGACAACTGGCCCTTCCCGGCGCCTCTGCTGCGCCAGAGGGATCGCTGGGTTTTCGATGCAGCGGCCGGACGCGAAGAAATCATCAACCGACGTATCGGTCGGAACGAACTGAATACGATCCAGACGCTGCTGGCGATCGTCGATGCGCAACGTGAGTATGCTGTCGATGACCTGGACGGCAACGGATCAAACGATTACGCCAGGCGTTTTGTCTCCAGCGAGGGCAAGCGTGATGGCCTTTTCTGGCCGGTCGAGGCAAACGAGCAGCCAAGTCCGCTGGGGCCTCTGGTGGGCGCAGCGACGCGCGAAGGCTACGGCAGGAAAGCAGGCAACGGGCAGCCGACGGCGTATCATGGCTATCGTTACCGGATGCTGACCGCGCAGGGCAAGGATGCACCGGGCGGCGCCTACGACTATCTGCTCAATGATCAATTGATCGGCGGCTTTGCGGTCATTGCCTATCCCGCAAAATACGGGATCTCCGGGGTGATGACCTTCATCGTCAACCATGACGGTACGGTTTTCCAGAAAAACCTGGGCAAGACCACCGAGACTGCAGCGCTCCGAATGAGCCGCTTCAACCCGGACAAGAGCTGGAAGAAAGCCGAGTAGGACTCCCGCTCGGAAACAGGAGCTGCGATCCGCTGGCCCTGATCATTGCCTCAAGGACTGCCAATGCGAGCGCAGGTGGAATTCATCTCTGCTGATTTCCCGCCGTATCCCGGCGAGGACAAACCGAGCTGCATTCGACTCACCCCTGACCCAAGGATGTGCACGCCATCATGCGTACCCGCCGCGTCTTCCTGAATCGTCTTGATCCGGCGCAAGAACCCACTGATGCCGTGGTGGTGATCGACGTGCTGCGTTCCTTCACCACGGCCGCCTACGCTTTCGCCGCCGGTGTCAGCAGCATTTACCCGGTGGAAACGATTGC
>DPSD01000653.1:0-312 GCA_003538495.1 Accumulibacter sp. | reverse complement strand
TTTACCCGGTGGAAACGATTGCCGGAGCATTCCGCCTGCTGCGGCGCTTGCCGGACGCTGCCACCACCGGCGCCATTGGCGGCGGTGACCCGATCCCTGGGTTCGATTTCGGCAATTCGCCATTGGCCCTGCAAGGCGCCGACCTGACCGGCCGGCCACTGATTCAGACCACCGCCGCAGGGGTGCGCGGTCTCAGCCGTTTTCGTCACGCGCGCTCGCTGTTCGCCGGCAGCCTGGTCCTCGGCCGTGCCACGGCGAAAGCACTGCTGGAGTTGCAGCCGGAGGAAGTGTGCTTCGTGATCACCGGCGAAT
>DPSD01000658.1 GCA_003538495.1 Accumulibacter sp. | reverse complement strand
GCGGCGCGGGTGGGGAATCGCCGTCCAGCTGCTAGGGAAGTCAAATGCACAACTTAAACTGCGTTGATATTTGTCTTGACTATGGGGACACTTTATCGATCAATCTGACCGGTGGCTCCTTCGTCAACCAGTCGAGCGCCTTCTCGGATTATCATGGCACTGGCGGCAACCCCGCCGCCAACGGCTCGTACGCCGACGCCGCTTTTGTCGCCAACCGCTTCCGCGTCGTCCAGCGCCGCTACCATCTCTGAGAATATTGAACAGCAAGCGATGAACTTCACCACCATCACCTACGCCGTCGACGCCGGAATCGCCCGGTTGACCCTGAACCGCCCGGATCGCCTGAACAGTTTTACCGAGCAGATGCACGAGGAGATCCGCCAGGCGCTCGACGCGCTGGCTGCCGATCTGAGCGCCCGCGTGCTGGTGCTCAGCGGCGCCGGACGTGCTTTCTGCGCCGGGCAGGATCTCAATGACCGCGGTGTTTCCGGCGGCGACGAGCCGCCTGACCTGGCGGCGACGATCGAAAAGAATTACAAGCCACTGGTCCGCCGCCTGCAGCACCTGCGGATGCCGACCCTCTGCGCGGTCAACGGCATCGCCGCCGGGGCCGGCGCCAGCCTGGCGCTGGCCTGCGACATCGTCGTTGCGGCGCGCTCGGCCAGCTTTCTGCAAGCGTTCAGCAAGATCGGGCTGATCCCCGATACCGGCGGCAGCTGGTTCCTGCCGCAACGCGTCGGCATGGCGCGTGCGGTCGGCCTGGCGATGCTTGCCGACAAACTGCCGGCCGAGAAGGCCGCCGCCTGGGGACTGATCTGGGACTGCGTCGACGACGACGAGCTGGCTCCGACGATCGACCGGATCGCCGCGCAGTTGGCGAGCGCGCCGACCCGCGCGCTGGTGCGCACTCGCCAGGTGATGCGTGCCGGAGTCAATAACCCGCTCGAAACGCAGCTCGACCTCGAGTGCGACGTGATGCGCGAACTGGGCCGCAGCGACGACTATCGCGAAGGAGTCGCCGCCTTCGTCGCCAAGCGCGCGCCGAACTTCACCGGCGAATAGGATCGGAATCGGAATCGCAACGGGAAAAGGAACAGGCACCGTGGACCAGGCGCTGGCCAAGGACCAAATCGTCAGTATCGTCGGCACCGGCGCGATGGGCAGCGGCATCGCGCAGCTGGTCGCCGCTGCCGGCCATCGCGTCAGACTGCTCGACACCAGCGCCAGCGCCGTCGACCAGGCGATTGCCGGCGTCCAGCGGGCTTTCGCGCAACTGGTTGGCAAGGGAAAACTCGACGCCGCAGCCGCGAGCGCCGCGGCAGCCCGGCTGCTGCCGGCGACCCGCATCACCGAGCTCGCCGACAGCGGCCTGGTGATCGAGGCGATCGCCGAAGACCTTGCTGCCAAACAGCAGTTGTTTCGCGACCTGGAGGCGCTGGTCTCGCCGGCTTGTCTGTTCGCCACCAACACCGCGTCGCTGTCGGTGACGGCCATCGCCGCGGCGCTGCAGTCGCCGGAGCGGCTGGCCGGGCTGCACTTCTTCAACCCGGCGCCACGAATGCCGCTGGTGGAAGTGATCAGCGGGCTGGCCACCGATGCCAGGCTCGCCGAAACGCTTTGCGCCACCGCGCTGGCCTGGGGCAAGACCCCGGTGATGGCGCGCTCGACGCCGGGTTTCATCGTCAATCGCATCGCCCGTCCCTACTACGGCGAAGCCCTGCGTCTGCTCACCGAGGGCGCCGCCGACGCGGCCACCCTCGACGCCATCTTCCGCGAAGCTGGCGGCTTTCGCATGGGGCCTTTCGAGCTGATGGACCTGATCGGGCTCGACGTCAACCTGGCGGCAAGCAAGTCGGTGTGGAGCGCCTTTTTCAATGATCCCCGCTACGCGCCGTCGCTGCTTCAGCAGGAACTGGTCGCTGCCGGCTTTCTCGGCCGCAAGAGCGGACGTGGTTTCTACCGTTACGGCGAAGGCGCGCCCGCGCTGCCAGCGCGCAGCCTGCCGATGCAGGCTTTTCCGTGCGCGGTCCAGATCTTCGCCGACGGTCCGCCGGCCAGCGCGCTGAGCAGCCGCCTGCGGACCCTTGGCCTGCCGTTCCACCGTGCCGACACCTCGCCCGACGGTCGCTTCGCCGAAGCCGGCGGCGCGGCGCTGTACGTGACCGACGGCCGCCCGGCGAGCGAGCGCGCAGCCCGCAAGGGCGTTTCGAACACGGTACTGGTCGATCTGGCGCTCGACTACGGACGCGCCACGCGCCTGGCCATCGCCACCGCCGAACAGTGCAGCCAGGCCGCCGCTGATGCTGCGGTCGGACTGCTGCAGGGCGCGGGCTTCGCGGTCTCGCAACTGGCCGACGTGCCCGGCCTGGCGGTCATGCGAACGGTCTGCATGCTGGCCAACGAGGGCGCCGACGCGGTGAATCAGAAGGTCTGCGACGCGACCGCCGTCGACCAGGCGATGCGCCTGGGCGCCAACTACCCGCTGGGGCCGCTGGCCTGGGCCGAGCAGATCGGTCTGCGGCGGGTCCGCCGGGTGCTGGCCAACCTTGCCGCCAGCTACGGCGAGGACCGCTACCGGATCTCGCCGTTGCTGGCGCGCAAGGTCTTTTCCGGGAAGCCCTTTCATGGCTGAGCCCGACGGCGAAGCCGCCGACCCGGCGGCAGCTCTGGCGCAGACCGCGCAGGCAATGTACAGCCGCAACGCGGACAGCAAGCTGATTGATCTGCGTCTGCTCATTGTCCGGCCGGGATACGCGCGGTTGACGATGTGCGATCGACCAGACATGGTCAATGGCCACCATATCGGCCACGGTGGCTATCTGTTCACTTTCGCTGACTCGACCTTTGCCTACGCCTGCAACAGCTACAACCGCAACGCCGTTGCCTCGGCTTGCCACATCGACGTCCTCAGGCCGGCACGCGAGGGCGAAGTGCTCGAAGCCGAGTGCGAGGAACGATCGCTTTCGGGACGGACCGGCGTCTACGACACCACCATCCGCAACCATCACGGCCAGGTGATCGCGCTCTTCCGCGGCAAGTCGTATCGCATCGCCGGTGAAGTGATCGCCGGCCTAGAGGCCGCGACGACGGCGACCCGCTGGCGGCGGGCACCGCGGCCAGCGCTTGAAGGAAACCCGCATGAAGCCTTGGCGACCACTCCCCGTCCCCACGTCGACGCAACCGCGCACCTGCTCGACCACCGCAAGGAATGCCGTAAATGAACGAAGCCTTTATCTGTGACGCCATCCGAACGCCGATCGGACGCTATGGCGGCGTGCTGTCCGGCGTTCGTGCCGATGACCTTGCAGCGCTGCCGATCCGCGCGCTGATCGAACGCAATCCAGGTGTCGACTGGTCGCTGGTCGACGACGTCATTTATGGCTGTGCCAACCAGGCCGGTGAAGACAACCGCAACGTCGCGCGCATGGCCGGCCTGCTCGCCGGCCTGCCGGTCGAGGTCGCCGGTACGACGGTCAACCGGCTCTGCGCCTCGGGCCTCGACGCAGTCGGCCTGGCCGCGCGCTCGATCAAGGCCGGCGAGGCCGAGCTGATGATTGCCGGCGGGGTCGAAAGCATGTCGCGCGCCCCCTTCGTCATCGCCAAGGCCGACAGCGCCTTTTCGCGCACGGCCGCGATCCACGACACGACGCTTGGCTGGCGCTTCGTCAACCCGCTGATGAAGAAGCTCCACGACACGCACTCGATGGCGCAAACGGCCGACAACGTCGCCGCCCGGTTCAACATTTCGCGCGCCGACCAGGACGCTTTCGCGCTGCGCTCACAGCAGCGCTGGGGCGCAGCGAACCAAGCCGAGCGCTTTGCCGACGAAATCATCCCGGTACGTATGAGCCCGAAGAAGGGCAAGGCGATGGTCATCGATACCGACGAGCACCCGCGTCCGGAAATGACCCTGGCCCGACTGGCGACGCGCGAAGGGATCAACGGCCCGGCACTCAGCGTTACCGCCGGCAACTCGGCGGGAATCAACGACGGCTCCTGCGCGCTGCTCATCGCCAGTGAAGCGGCGGCATTGAAGCACGGCCTGACGCCGCGTGCCCGGATCGTGGCGATGGCCGCGGCGGGCGTCGCACCCAGGCTCATGGGCTTCGGCCCGGTCCCCGCTATCCGCAAGGTCCTGTCGACGACGGGGCTCGCGCTGGACCAGATGGACGTCATCGAAATCAACGAAGCGTTCGCCGCGCAGTGCCTGGCGGTCATGCGCGAGCTGTCGATCCCCGACCAGGCCGAGCACGTCAACCCGAACGGCGGCGCGATTGCCGTCGGTCATCCGCTGGGTATGACCGGCGCACGCCTGGTGACGACCGCGACCTGGGAACTGCGTCGCCGCGGCAGCCGCTACGCGCTGTGCGCCTTGTGCGTTGGCGTTGGGCAAGGCGTGGCGATGGTCATCGAGCGCGTCTGAAATCCGGCGACCAGCTGGTCATCGGCAGGCGGCATCGGCGGCGTGCACCTCGGCATTCGCCAGGAGACCCTGGCCGGCGACGCCTGGATCAGAAGCGGGAAAGCCACGCGCTGGCCTGCCCGACAGCGCCGGCCCACTGCTCCGGGAGCATGAGATGCGACGCACCCGGGATGACGCGGTAGCGGAGACGGTCCGGCTGCCGAGCGTAGGCAGGGACGAGGCGCTGGTGCAAGGCCTGCGCCGCTGGCGGCGGGACGACCGCGTCATTCTCGGCGGCAATCGACAGCAACGCGGTGGGAAAGAAGCGATCGAGCGGGAAATCAACACCGTCCGGGCACAGCCAGGCAGGCGACCCCAGCAGCGCGGCAGCGGCGCCGACGCGCCGATCGGCGGCAATCGCGCCATAGACGATGCAGCCCCCCATCGACACCCCGGCGACATGGATCCGCTGCGGGTCAGTCAGCCCGCGGTCGACCAGAGTATCGATCAAGCGCGGCACCTCGGCGACCGTTTGCGCCAGCAACGACTCGAACAGGGCAGCGCTTGCGCTCGGCGAGCGCGCGACCAGGCGCTCGAAGTCAGGCAGCCGCCGCTGCCCGTGACCGACCGCATCGACTCCGATCGCCAGCAGACCCGCCGCGGCAAAGCGCTGTAACTCGGGCAGGTGGCGTTCCTTGTCGGCGCCAAAACCGTGAAACCACACGACGGTCGGCAGGGCTGTTGCCTTCCCCCGGCTCGCCGCTCCATCCGCTCCGCCAGGGCGGACGATCAGCACCGGCACCTCGCCGAACAGCGCGCTCTCGTGCGGGGCGGTCATCGACGCGGCGCGGCCCGCGACGATCGCTGCCGCCACCGCGGCCAACCCGCTCTCACCAGACCATCACCGCCGTTTCCGCGGCCATTTGCGCGTAGTACAGGCGGATGCCGATCTGATAGCGGCGACCGCTGATCAGGCGCAGGTCGATTCTTGCGTTGCGGTCGGTACCGCTGTCATCGTCGCCGGCAATCTGCACATTGCCTGCGGTCCTGACCTCGAACAGCACCATCAGGGTGTCGGCACTGCCGAAGGTGGCAATGCTGTAGGTCCGCGTTCGGGTCGGCGTGAAATTGAAGACCCGTGTCTCGCCAGCCTTGATCGCCAGCTTTTGCGACAGCCCGACTTCCAGGGCCGGAATCTCCTGCGTCGGCCCGACCCCCGGATACGACACGACAATCCACGCCTTGTCCGCCGCCGAGAGCCCGCCCTTGGGCTGCAGGCCGCCGCGGTACGCCGCCGGCTCGGTGATCAGACCCGGGCCGAAAGCGTATTCCATCACCGAGTCGGGATCCCAATTGGTCCCTTTCACTTCTGCGGGACTGATCTTGCGCAGGATATTCCAGTCGATGGTCTGCGCATCCCAGTTGTTGGGCGGGCCCTGGAAATAGCGGCGCACGGCATCGGTATCCCAGGAAATGCCGGCGAACGGATTCTGGTGCTCGTGCTCCAGACCCAGCGCATGACCGATTTCGTGCATCGCGGTATCGCGGCCGTACGGGGTATTGAGCGCCCAGCCGAAATTCATGGTGCGCTGGAAGGGGTCTCGAATATTGAGGTTATCGCGCCCGACGTACGACCACGAGCCGCCCCCCGGGTCGAAACCGATCCGGATCGTGGCATCCTCTGGACGCGCCAGTTCCTTGAAACTGATGCCTATGCCCAACTTGAACCAGCTCTGAAAAGCCTGCCGCACTTCTTCAATGTCGGCTGCCTTGCCCTTCCAGGCGTCGGGAACGGCATCGCCGGCCTTGTAGCAGCAGAACGTCAGT
Source organism: Accumulibacter sp. (assembly GCA_003538495.1). Next base: position 5,079 of record DPSD01000658.1, on the reverse strand, counting down.
TGCGTTCCATTGACCCACTTCTTGCCACCGGCCAGTATCGCCCGTGAGCGCAGCGCATCGACTGCGGGATCGAACTGCCGCGGATACTGGACCGGCTGGCAGCAATAGCGCAAGGCCGGGGCTTCGCCGGGAGCGGCTGGGAACGCTGGTGAAGACGCTGGTTCGGAAACTGCAGCTTTAGGTGCTTTCGGCATTTCGTTCTCCTGTCTTGATCGATTGAGGACAGCGCCAGTCGCAGCGCCTCTGCCAGCTGAAGCGCAGGGTTCTCTGCCGCGCCGTCAGCATGCCCCCTGCGTCAGGCCTGGTCAACATGCTGATCGCCGCAAGGCGGCGCGCACGGCAGCTGCAGCTCGAAGCGGGTCAGCCCACGCTCCGAAAAAACCGATACCTCGCCACCATGCGCACGCAGAATCGAACGGGTGATCGCCAGGCCGAGGCCGGCGCCATCGCCAAGGTGCTGGCGCGACGCGTCGACGCGATAGAAGCGGTCGAAGAGGCGAGCCAGATGTTCGGCCGGAATTCCGGAACCGGTGTTTTCCACCGCAAGTTTCAGCAGCGGCCGCTTGGTCGACAAGCTGGCGATGGCGTGACCGTCGTCGATCTGCACCGCGATCCTTCCCCCGACGGGCGTGTGGCGAACGGCGTTGGACAACAGATTGCTGATCGCCCGCCGCAACATCGGCCGGTCGCCAATAACGACGCCGCTGCCCGAGCAACTCAGCTCGAGCTGTTTCTCGTCGGCCAGGATCTCGTAGAACTCCAGCAAGCGGCCGACTTCAGCGGCCAGGTCGACCGCTTCCCGATGGGGCACGATCAGGCCGTTTTCCGACTTCGCCAGGAACAGCATGTCGGCGATCATCCGCGCGAGAAACTCGAACTCCTCGGTATTCGAAGCCAGGATGTCCCGGTACTCGTCCAAGGTCCGGTCCTTCGCCAGCGTTACCTGCGTTTGCGTGAGCAGATTGCTCACCGGCGTGCGCAGTTCGTGCGCCAGGTCGGACGAGAAATCGGACAATCGCCGGAATGAGTCTTCGAGCCGGGCCAGCATCTCGTTCAGCGTCAGCACCAGTTCCGCCAGTTCGACCGGCACCGACTCGGCAGGCAGCCGCCAATCGAGTCGCTGGGCGGTAATCCCGGCGGCCTGGCTGGTGATCGCCTGCAGCGGTGCGAGCCCGCGGCGAACCGCAATCCAGCCGAGGAAGCCGGTCAACAGCGCCGCGAGTATGACGAATGACCACAGCGTCGTTCGGAACGAAGCCATGAAATGCTGATGGTGCGAGATATCAACGGCCACCGCAACGACTGCCGGAGGCGCGCCGGCGATCCCCGTTGGCACCGCGGCCGAAACACCGCGCAGCGGTTGTCCCTGGCTGCTCGTCCAGACGCTCGGGCCACGCGATTCTGGCGGCGTGCGTCGCGCGAGCAATGCCGGCGGGAAATCGGCGCCGTGGGAGGCAAACAGCGTCTGTCCCGCCGGACCGATAACGGTCACCGACAGGCCCGCGTGTCCGACCAGCGAATCGTCGAGCTGTTGCCCAAGACGATCCAGTTCGGCGCCGGATCGCACCTTTTCGAGGGCGTGCTGCGCCAGTTGCAGCTTGCCGGCCAGCACCTCCATGTCCTGCTCCTCGAAATGCCGCTCGAGCGAGTGGCCGATCAGGAAGCCGAGCAGCAGCAAGACAGCCACCGCCGCCGATGCGAAGAGCAAGGTCAGCCGGAAGGTGATTGACCGCGGTCCGATCAAGCGCACGCGGCGGCCTCGCGTACGCGCACGGCGGCGACCGGCGTGGTCGGCAGAAGGTGGACATGGCCAGACATCGACTTCAAGTGGCGCCGCTGGCAGTGCCGGGTTTCTCGCGGGCCCACTCGCGGCAGAGCTTGATCGTCTGGTCGGTCGCCAGCGCTTCACCGGTGAGGCCGCAGCGGTGACCCGCGTCGCCACTCAGGAAATGGGCGCACTGCCGGCATTGACCAAAGGCCTGGTGGCCGTTGAGCCCCTGCAAGGTGCCCAGCACGCTGCGCAGATCGTCAGCGAAGGACTGCGCGTCACTGCCCGACGCCAGCAGAGCCTGATCAAGCCGATAGGCCCAACCGGCAGCCAGGACCTCTGCTCCGTCAGCGGTCAGGGTCAGATGAATGCGCTTGCCGTGCTGCGGATCAGCTTTCTTGCTGATCAACCCCTTGCGCTCGAGCAGGCTCAAGGTTTGCGAAACAGTCCCGCGCGTGATGCGCAGGTAGTCGGCCACCGCAATCGGCAGGTCGCTGTAACGATTGGCCTGGGCGAGAAAGCTCAAGACCTGCATATGCACCGGCAACAAGCCGTGACCGGCCGCATCCGCGCGGACCAGTTGGTGAATCACCGCGGCCAGGCGTTCGAGAATGTATACGGTCTGCGTCATTGCAATAATGTATCGTTTCGATGCATTTGTTGACAAGCACCGCTGGGAGACGCTACAGTTAAAATGCATCGACTCGATGCATAAAGCCATCCAATCATCCAGAGGAGTTTGCCATGAGCAATGCCATCTTCTACCACGCCGGCTGCCCGGTCTGCGTCGCCGCCGAGCAGCGCGTCGCACTGGCGCTCGATCCGACCTGTTATCAGGTCGAAATAGTGCATCTCGGTGAACAATCCGGCCGCGTCGCCGAGGCCGAGACCGTCGGCGTGCAATCGGTTCCGGCGCTGGTGATCGACGGCCAGGTCTTCCACATCAACTTTGGCGCTCCGATATCGGCGCTGAAGTAAGGCGCTGGCGCCGGGTGTAGCTGAGCAGCGCTGGCCCGGCCCGCGTCGTGACTGACCTGGCGAATGGGCAAAGCTGGTGCTGGTCGCCTGTTCGGCTGACGACCACCCACCAGCGCAAGACGTCGCCCGTGCCCAGCGCTGGAAACGCGCTACGCGACGACTGCCGAACCGCGGCGCCGAATATTGCTCTGCTATACTGCGCGCTCTTCGCAACCGCTGGCCCGACGACCCTTGCCCATGAAATACCAGATCATTCCGGTGACTCCCTTCTTGCAGAACTGCAGTCTCTTGTGGTGCGAACAAAGCATGCGTGCCGCCGTTGTCGATCCGGGTGGTGACGTCGCTCGCATCCTGCGCGCGGTCGAGAGCAAAGGCGTGGTCCTCGAGAAGATCCTGGTCACCCATGGTCATATTGATCATGCCGGAGCAGTCGCCGAGCTAGCGGCACGGTTGTCCTTGCCGATCGAAGGGCCGCAGCGCGAAGATCAGTTCTGGATCGACGGCATGCCGGCGCAGAGCCGGATGTTCGGCTTCCCGGAAGTGCGCGCTTTCACCCCGGATCGCTGGCTCGAGCACGGCGATACGGTGCATTTCGGCAAGGTCGAGATGGACGTCCTTCATTGCCCGGGGCATACGCCCGGACATATCGTCTTCTTCAGCCGGGCGGACCGTCTGGCGGTCGTCGGCGACGTGCTGTTCCAGGGATCCATCGGTCGCACCGACTTCCCGAAAGGCGATTTCGACACCCTGATCTCGTCGATTCGCCAGCGCCTGTGGCCGCTCGGCGACGACGTGACCTTTTTGCCGGGGCACGGACCTCTATCCACCTTCGGTGCCGAGCGGCGCAGCAATCCCTTCTGCGGCGACTAGTCGCAGCGGGCCACCGCTGCTCGTCTGGCGGTCGAAGTCACGCCATCACGGCGGACAAACGCTTACCGGCATCCCGGTCGTCGCGCCATGCTCCCGAATATCGATGGTCATCGACGGCATCCGATGCCCTGCCGCCTGCGCGTCGATGCCCTATCGCTCATCACGGCGGTCATGATCAGAGCGCCTGGCCACGAGTCCGCCGATCTTCATCTTCACCAACGACAAACCCCGCCGAAGCGGGGCTGTCGTGACACCAGTGCTCAGCAGAAGAACAAACCGCAATCTCCCGCGTCGTTGGCCCGCATGCGGGCTTTGGAAACCAACTACTGCTGGCGACGACGAGAGGCTGCGAAACCGACAAGACCAAGGCCGAGAAGCGCTAGGACGCCGGGTTCCGGAACGGATGCCGCTCCTTCCACCGCCACGTTGTCGAGCCCGAGGTCGTAGCCTGCGCCGGTCGTCGGATTGTGATTCTTGAAGTTCAAGGTCACCGAACTGTTGGTTGCGACAAAGTTCGTATTGAACGTCGCCCAGTCCGTCCAGTACGAACCCGAGTTTGGCGCCGTAAAGATCGAGGCGGCGGTCGATGAACCCGTGAACGAGAGTTCGAGCTGAGCACAGCAGTCCAGTTCACTGGCGATGGCGAAGCTCACGTTGTAGGTATTCCCGACAATCAGACCGTTCAAGGTTTGCTCGATCGAGTACTCGGTCTTCGGGTTGTGCAGCCCCAGAACAACCCATTGATTGCCGAACGGCGTGAACGCACCGAACGCGCCGTCCTGGAGGCCCCACGGATAGATCCCGTTGCTGGCGGGAATGTGCCATCCCGGAACGTCGCTGTCCGTGAGACCAAGTTCGTAGTTGCCGTTCGCAGTGAACGGAGAAGCTTCAAAGCTGCCGTTTACAATCAGGTTTGCGTGCGCGGGAGTAGTCAGCAGAAACAGCGAAAGCGCTGCGCCAGCGATTCCGCCGGAGCCCATCTGTAGGTTTTTCATGGCGATCCATTCAGTAGTATGGTGTTGGTGGCGAACCCGGCGAGGGCTCTTCTGTCGTGGTACAGGTAACGATGAACTTACGAGCACTAACCGTGCCAAGTTACATCATGATATTTAAATCAATAGGCTATTGTTTGTGCCTGAGGCAACAAACGCTGAACTGTAAAATTAGTCGACAGTTTTGCGGTTCGGGGAATTGAGCCACGGTCGACGGGGTGACCGATGGACGAACGAAACCAAGCCACGAGGCAGCCGTGCGAAGCCAACCCCCCTGTGTCAGAGTAGTTGTCGCCTCGATAGAATCTGAAACTTGGGGGCGATAGCGAGGTAACGAAATGGCACGATACGGACAAGCGATGAAGGATCGAGTGGTGGCGAGGTTGCTGCCGCCGGAGAGTCTGGCGATAGGTACCTTGTCGCAAGAAGTAGGGATCTCGGTGACAACATTGGAGCGTTGGAGAGGCGAGG
>DPSD01000117.1:2077-5776 GCA_003538495.1 Accumulibacter sp. | reverse complement strand
TGAAGCCCGAGAGCAGCATCGAAGGCAGAAAGAAGAAAAAGGTCATCTGCATCGCCTGCAACTGGTTCTGGGCGATCGAGCTGAAGGTGATGCCGAGCGTCAGGTTGGCGCAGATGAACAGCAGGACCACCGCGTAGAGCAGCAGCAGGCTGCCGTGCATCGGCACGTCGAAAATCCAGCGGGCAGCCAGCAGTACCAGTGTCACCTGGAGGAGCCCGATGAGGATGTAGGGGACGATCTTGCCGGTCATCACTTCCAGCGGCGTGGCCGGTGTCGAGAGCAGGTTCTCGAAGGTGCCCCGCTCGCGCTCGCGGGTCATCGCCAGGCCGGTTATGAGCACCATGGTCATGGTCAGGATGACACCCAGCAAACCGGGCACGACGTTGTAGGCGGTGATCCCTTCGGGGTTGTAACGGCGATGGATACGAAGATCCACCGGCGTCGTCGCGGCAGCCTGTCGACCGGGCAGGTCGGCGGCGAACACCTCGCTGCCCAGTTGCCTGAGGACCGAGATCGCGCCGCCGGTGGCCATCGGGTCGGTGGCGTCGGCTTCCACGAGCAGCGTCGGGCTTCGGCCACGCACCAGGTCCCGGTGGAAACCGGCCGGGAAGGTGACGACGAACTGCACCTCGCTGCGGTCGAGCAGCTCGCCGGCCTGACGCTGGTCCACCTGCCCGACGATCTTGAAATACTGGCTGTTGGCCATCGCCGCGACATAGGATCGGGCGAAGGGTCCGGGGTCGGCGACGACCACCGCGGTCGGCAGGTGCTTGGGGTCGGAGTTGATCGCGAAGCCGAACAGCATCAACTGAATGATCGGGATGCCGACGATCATTCCGAAGGTCAGACGGTCGCGCCTGAGCTGGATGAATTCCTTGAGCAGGATACCCAGCCAGCGGGAGAAAGAAAAGCCTTGCATGATCTCAGCTCGCGAATGGGTCCTGGCTGTGCTGCATCAGGTGGATGAAGGCATCCTCCAGCGACGGCGCCACCGCCGTGCTCTGCAGGCCGGATTCGTCGCTCAGCGCCTGCAGGCTGGCCCGCAGAAGAGGGCCGTCACGGCCACTGACGTGCAGCGTCGCGCCGAAGCTGGCGACCTGCTCGGCGCCCGCCATCCGGCGCAGGCGCTCGGCCACGCCGTGGATGCCTACGCCGCTGATTTGCCAGGTGTTCAGCCGGCAGCCGGCGACCACCTCCTGGGCAGTACCCGATGCCAGCAGACGGCCATAGGCGATATAGGCCAGGCGATGGCAACGTTCGGCCTCGTCCATGTAGTGGGTGGAGACCAGGATGGTGATCCCGGCGGCCGAGAGACGGTGGATTTCCTCCCAGAAGTCTCGGCGCGCCTTGGGATCGACGCCGGCGGTGGGTTCGTCGAGGAGCAGCAGGCGGGGCGCATGCAGCAGGCACGAGGCGAGTGCGAGCCGCTGCTTCCAGCCACCCGACAGGGTGCCAGCCAGTTGCTGGCGGCGGCCGTCGAGGCCGAGATCGACAAGCGCCCGGTCGACCGCTTGCCGGCGATTGGCCATCCCGAACATGCGGGCCACGAAATCCAGATTCTCGGCGATCGTCAGGTCGTCCCACAGCGAAAACTTCTGGGTCATGTAGCCGACCTGCCGCTTGATCGCGGCGCTGTCCTTCAGGACGTCCAGGCCGAGACACGTCCCGCGGCCGCTGTCCGGCGTCAGCAGGCCGCACAGCATGCGGATCGAGGTTGTCTTGCCACTGCCGTTGGGGCCGAGAAAACCGTAGATTTCACCTTCGCGGACCTGCAGGGCCAAGTCCTTGACCACGTGCTTGTCGCCAAAGCGCTTGTTGATGCCGCTGACATCGATGGCCAGGGCGTCCATTTCAGTTTCCGACAATCCTTACGTCGACCGGCAGTCCGGGCCGCAGCGTCGCCGCCTGTTCGAGCGCCGGCGCCGCTTCGACGCGGAAAACGAGTTTTTCGCGGCTACCGCGGCTGTAGATCACCGGCGGCGTGTATTCGGCTTGCGGCGCGATGAAGTCGATGGTGGCCCGGATGGGTTCGCTGCAGCCATCGCAGCGCGCTTCAACCCGCTGGCCCGGCTTGAGGCCGGCGATCAGTGCTTCCGGGACGTAGAAGCGCAGCCGACGACGCGCATCCGGTAGAAAGCTGGCGACCGCCGCAGCTGCGGGTACCCATTCGCCGGGTTGGTAGTAGGTGTCGGCGATCTCGCCCGCCGCCGGCGCCGTTACCGTTTTTCGTTCAACCAGCCAGCGCTTCTGGGCCGCTGCCGCGGCAACCGCCTGCAGTTCGGCCTCGGCGCTGCGCACTTGGAACTGGCGGCCAAGGGAAAGGCGGACGTTGGCCAACTGCTGCCGGGCCGCCTCGCGTTGGGCCGCATTGCGATCGCGCGTGGCGCGGGCTTCATCGAGTCTGGCCTGCGAGACGAACTTCTGCCTGGCCAGAGCTTCCTGTTGGCGGAGCTGCGTTTCCGACAGTTGCAGGGCTGCATCGGCGGCACGTAGTTCGGCCTCCAGAGCAGCTATTTCGGGCGGACGGTGGGGTTCGGAGAGATTTTTGACCTTGTCGCGAGCGGCGTCGCTACGGGCCTCCGCTTCGGCAAGAGAAAGCGAATCCGGGTCAGACTCGACGGTAAAGAGGACTTGTCCTTCCTTGCTGCGACTACCGCGCGGGCGGTCGAGCGACTTGAGATAGCCGGCCTGCGGTGCAGCCAGGTACAGGTATTCGCCTTCGACGTAGCCCTGGTAAGCGGGTGGTTGCTGGTCGCCGCAGGCGGCGAGAAGCGCCACGATGATGGTGGCGAGCAGAAAGGAATGCCTTGAAGGGTTCATCGCGCGGGGCTTTCCAGCGGGTTGGCGGGAGGGAGTCTGGCGCTTGGGGTCCACCGGCGCCGGTCCGCGCACGGAGCCTCCCCGGCTGACAACAGATGCCAGCAGCGATGCCAGTCAGCGCACTCACTGCTCGGCGCCTGGCTGGCATCGTGGATCTTCGGGAGGGTCGGCCTTTTCGCGCCGCTGGTCTGCTGCGCCATCGAGAAGAAAGGCATCGGCCCTCACCGAAGGGCTGGTCTTCCATCGCTTACTTGCGCGTTTCCACCATTACCATCGGTTCGTCGGCAACAGCCGGGGCGCTGCGCTTGCGGCGTGGCTGCCGTGTCGTCGTGGCTTCGGGGGCTTCGGGGGCTTCGGGCTGCCACGTTTGCGTCTTGTCCTTGCTCGTCTCGACCATCACCATGCCGCTGTTCTCGACCGTGCTCCGGTTGACCGGCGTAGCGGTCGTGGTCGCGAGCGCTGCGGCCACGGCGGCGCCGTCCGCCACCTGCGGGGTCGCGACAACCGGGGCCGCGACAAGCTCTTCCAGGCGTGGCGTTACGGTAAGCGCTTCGACGTTCGCGACTTCGACGACTTCCGGAACGTCGACGGTGGTCGGAGCTGCCGGTGCGGCGGCCACTTCACGGACGATCGGCACGTCGGCTGCCGCCGGCTCCGACCTTTCGATCGCCGCCTCCGCTTCAACCGGTCCAGTCGCTGCAGCACTGGTGGCACCCTGGGCGATCGGTGCTTCGACGACCAGCGCCGGCAGGGCCGCGTTGCCAGTGACCTGATCTTCGCCAGTATCTGCAGCAGCTCGATCCGTGCCGCCTGGCGCTGCCCGGACTGCCGGCGCGGCCGGCAGCGGAACTGCCGTGGCGGTGCTGGTCGTCGCGCCGG
>DPSD01000117.1:1624-1826 GCA_003538495.1 Accumulibacter sp. | reverse complement strand
GCGGTGCTGGTCGTCGCGCCGGACTGGCTGTCGAGGTCCGCCAGCGAGCTGGCGCGCAGCGCTGCATCTGCCGCTGCCGCGCGCTCTGTGGTGGGACTCGTTGGCGTTGGCCCGGCGGTCAGCAGGTCGAGCTGCTTCTCCGGGGTCTCGCTTCTCTCGCCGCGCTCGCGGCGGCCGCCCCGACGCCCACGGCGACGGGGGG
>DPSD01000117.1:979-1494 GCA_003538495.1 Accumulibacter sp. | reverse complement strand
AGCGCATCCGAGGGTCTTCCATCGAGGGGTTGCGGGCGCTGGTCAAGGCCTGCGGCCTGGACTCCGAGAAAGTGCAGGCGGATCACGTTGGATTCAGCCTCGCCCCCAGGCTCAACGCGTGCGGCAGGCTCGGGCACGGGGCGGAGGCGGTCGAGCTGGTCACCACCGGCCACGGCGACGGGGGGCGCTGGCGGTCTCGTCGCTTGCCTGCTCCTGGGCAGGGCCATTAGGCGCAGGCGCCGGTGCCGGCGGGGCCGCGACGACCGCGTGGGCGACCGGCGTCACGCCTTGCTCCTGGCGTTCACTGCGCGGTTCCCCGCGAGGGCGGCGCGGTGGGCGGGGCTCACGAGGTTTTGGTGGCTCGCTCCGTGCCGGCGCCGGAATTTGTTGTGGCGGCGTTTCCTGCTGCTCACGGTTGACGCTCTGGGCAGGTGCTGCGCGCGTTTCGTCTCGGCGAATAGTGTTGCGGGGGGCGCCGCGGCGAGGCTCGCGCTGCGCGTCACGGGGCGGGCTGC
>DPSD01000117.1:493-706 GCA_003538495.1 Accumulibacter sp. | reverse complement strand
CGCTGCGCGTCCCGGGGCGGGCTGCTGCCGCGGGTCGGCTTGGCGGGTTCTGGCGGTGTGGCGGGCTCAGTCTTCGGCTGGAACCAGGACAGAATCCGGTTGAGGAAGCCGCCAGGCGCCTTTCCCGGCTTCACGGCGACGGTTGCGGGCGTCTCGCTGCGCATTGGCGCCGGCTGTGACGGCGTGATGCCCTTGATCGCCGCTTCCGGGCGA
>DPSD01000117.1:0-222 GCA_003538495.1 Accumulibacter sp. | reverse complement strand
CTTGATCGCCGCTTCCGGGCGAGTTGCCTTGGTGTCGCTGGCGGCAATCGTCTCGCTGCCGTCGTCCACGGTCGGCATGGCGACCATCCGGTACGATGGCTGTTGCTGTTCGTCCGGGGCCAATTCGTCCTGGCGAATGCGGCTGATCGTGTGCTGTGGCGTCTCCAGGTGCATATTGGGAATCAGCAGAACACTGACCTTGTGCCGCAGTTCAACAGCCTG
>DPSD01000382.1:5208-6352 GCA_003538495.1 Accumulibacter sp. | reverse complement strand
AGCTGGCCGTGGATCATGCAGAACAGGTTGTAGCGCCAGTCCGGCAGCACCCGCGGGCGCTGATAGCACAGGGTAACTCCCGGCTCGCGGGCCAGCGTCTCGCCGATTCCGGCGACGGCGTCGTCGGGGACGTCGTGCACCAGCATGGCGTTGGCCGTGTAGCCGAGTTCGTGATGCCTGACGACCACCCCGAAGCGCTTGATGATCCCCTCGGCGCACCAGTGACGGATACGTTCGAGAACCTCGCTCTCGTCGCAACCGACCCGGCTGGCGAGCACCGAAAACGGACGAATGAACAGTGGCAAACCCTCCTGCAAAGCCATCACCAGCCGCCGTTCGAACTCGTCCAGCGGTCGCGGCGGCACGAAGGCCCGCCGGCGGGAATCGCCCGGCAGCACCTTGTCGGTCTTGCCGTCCAGCGAGAAACCGAGGTCGATGTGGAATTCGTGCAGCAAGGGGAGTCGCAGCAGCGGGTAGCCTGCCACCTGCTCGATCGCCCCCAAGGCAGCCTGCAGCCGCCCCTCCGAACCCGCGGTGACGACAAACCAAAGGTTGAAGCGGTGCTCGCGCTCGTAGTTGTGGTTGACCTCGGGAAAGCGATTGACCGTCTCGGCCACCGCGACCAGCCGCTCCGGCGGCACCGCCATCGCCGCCAGCGTGCTGGCGCCGATCCGCTTGGGTGCAAAGACCGCGCCGACGCGAGCGATCTTGCCCTCGCGGCGCAAGCCCTCGAGCAGCCGCAGGACAGCACTTTCAGCAACGCCGAGGCGCGCTGCCAGCTCGGCGAAGGGCGCCGGGCAGAGCGGAAAGTCGCGCTGGAAATCGTTCAGCAAGCGAAAATCGAGGGCCTCGTCGGTCATCGCCCTCAAAACCCCGTCCGCTGCGCGCGGCTGGTGAAGAAGATGCCGCTCGGCGCCTGCGCGGCAAACTCGCCGACCTTGGTCAAGGTCGCCGTATCGTAGATAACCACCTTGTTGTCGTCGCGGGCGGAAAGCCAGACCTGTTCACCGCGCGGCGTGAACTCCATGTGCAGAATGGCTCTTCCCGGCTCGAACGTCTTCACCACTTTTCCGGTCAGCGTGTCGATCACCTCGACCCAGCCATTGTCGGGGAAAGCGTAATTGACCCACACCTGCCGGCCATC
>DPSD01000382.1:518-5016 GCA_003538495.1 Accumulibacter sp. | reverse complement strand
TGTCGATCACCTCGACCCAGCCATTGTCGGGGAAAGCGTAATTGACCCACACCTGCCGGCCATCGGGGCGAGCCATTACGAACACCGGCTGGCCCTTGACCTTGATTCGACCGACTTCCTGCCAGCTGCTGCCGGAAACAACCAGTACCTCGTGCCGACCGACTGCCGGCAGATAGGCATTGCCCTGTGCCATCGACCAGCCGCGCAGGTGCGGCATCTTGAATACCGGCAGCTTCTCCTCGCCGCGCCCATAGTTCTGCAGGATCCGGCGCGTCCCCTGCTCGGGCTGCCAGGTGTCGAGCAGGACCACGCCATCCTCTCCGAACAGCCCGGCCAGGTAATAGCGCCCATCGGGACTTACCAGTCCGTCATAGGGCTGCAGGCCGGCCGGAAAACGTTGGGTCTGCGGCTTTCTGGGGTCGGAAAAGTCGCTGACCCAGATTTCGCCACCGTCGAACAGCGCATAGGCGAAGCGGTTGCCGGACAGATCGGCCAGCCCGACGACCTTGGAAAAGCTTCCGGGTGCGTACTCGGCCGGCACTTCGGAGAGCAGCTCCAGGCTTTCGGAGTCGAACGCCTTGATGCCGCCCGGTTTGTAATTCTGGGCGACGACGATGCGGCCATCCTGCGAAATCGATCCGCCGATGGCATTGCCCGACTGCAGCACGCGCTTGACGATTCGTGACTCAAGCAAGTCGACCTTGGTCAGCCCGCCGTCACGGCCAAAGACGTAAGCGTAGCGGCCATCGCGCGAATAGACCACCGAGGCGTGCGACAGGTCGCCCAGTCCGTCGATGCGCGCGTACGGCACACCGCGGCTGGTATCGATCAGGGTGACCTGCCCGCTGGCGCGTTCGATGACCAGCCCGAGGTCGCCGGTGCCACGCAGCTGCGGCGCCGCACAGCCCGCGAGGAGTACTACCGACAGCAAGCCAAACGCTCTTCTAATCATGGTCGTCACTCAAATGGCGCCTGCGGCGCATCATCAAAAAATGGCGCCGGCGGTGCCGGCCGGCGGTCGACGCTACCTGCTATCCTAGCACCCGCGCAGCACACACCGGGTAGCGGCGCCTGTCACTCAGAGGATCGGCCGTACTGCGGCGTCCATCTCGGAGGCACTCATCGCGCCGAGTTTGCTGCCTCGTATCCGGCCATCCCGGTCGATGACCACCGTAAATGGCAGGCCAGCCTTGCTGTTGCCAAGCGACCGCATCAGCTCGATGCTCGTCTCGACGCCGCCGATCAGCGCCGTGTAGCTCATCTCGTAGGCGCGGGCGAAGTCGCGGATTTTCTCGTGCTGCTCGACGTCCTCGACGGCGATGCCGACGACCAGCAACCCCCGTTCCTTGTACCGGGCGTGCAGAGCGGCGAGATCGGGGATCTCCTGGCGACACGGAGCGCACCAGCGGGCCCAGAAATTGACGACCAGTGGCTGGCCCTTGAACGACGCCAGCGCTACCGGGCGCCGATCGACACCCGGCAGGCTCAAGGCAAAGAACGGCGCGGCGGACAACTGCTCCGCGGCGCCGGCCGAAACGGCCTGCACGGCGAACAGCAGGCCGGCAATCAGACGCTTCATCGCACGCACCCGGTCAAGGCAGGTCGCTACGGCGAAAAGTCAGGTAGCCGAGCAGCGCACACAGCGAACCGATGGCCAGCGGATAGAGCAATGCATAGAAGCGGTAGCCGGTACTGCCGAAGAGGTCGAGAATGACGTACGCGGACGGCCCGAGGACGATCAGCTGCGGATCGAACATGGCCAGCGAAGCGGTACGGAAGACCTGCAGCGGATTGAGCAGCGCGATGCCAACGGCGACTTCCGGAGCGACCCGCCCCTGGATCATCACCCCGAGCAGGATCAGATCGAGGAACAGCAGCATGCTCAGCCAGACCATGAAGGCCGCGCCCTGAGCGACATCGGTGCTGCGCGCCAGCGTCGAGATCAGCATGCCAATGCCCAGGAAGCACCAGGCCATTGCCGCCAGAAGGCCGGTGTAATAGAAGAACATTTCCCACGGCACCTCGATGGCCTTGAACAGCGCCCACAGCACCGCGCCGAACATGGCCACGAAAACCGGCAGAAAGATGGTCACGTAGCGCCCGACGATTTTTCCCCAGAACCAGGCCGACAGCGATACCGGCAAGGACAGCAGGTACTCGAAGACCCCCGCCTCGCGGTCACCGGCCACCGAGCGCACCGTCGTGATCAGCACAAAGACTGGCAGGATGGCCATGGTCAGCTGGATATAGGTCACCAGCAGCCGGGACAGGCCGATGAAACCCAGCACCCGCGACTCGGTCAGGCCAAAGGCGAACAGCAGCGCCACGATGCCGCCGAAAACCAGGCTGTAGAGCATGAACCAGCGCGCCCGCAACGATTCAACGATATCCAGGCGAGCCGTCAACAGGAGGGCATTCATCGCAGTCTCTTCACTTGCCACGCGCCAGGATGGTCCGCTTCATTTCCTGATACGAAACCGTCCCGGCTTCGGGCATCGCCAGCGCTGCGAAGTGGTAACCCATCGGGCTCTTGCTGCCTGGCAGGTAGTGTGCCCGGCGGGCATCGATCCAGCCACCGGTGCGATAGTCGGCGACCCAATACTCGGTGTTCGCGGTCTCCTCGTTGAAAGAGCTTTGCGCCAGCCAGAACATCGCGCAACCAATGTCGTCGAATTTCCAGGGCTTGCCATCGGGGTCGCGAATCTGGGCCGCGAAACGCTTGTCGCTAATGATCATCCCACAGCGCGCGTCGGTGTCGCGGTCCCACTTGACCTGAGCCGGTCCGCTGCTCGGCTCGCCGCTACAGCCAGCCAGCGACCAGCCCGCGCCGACGCCGAGTAGCGGCCCAAGACAAGGCGCAAGGCTCAGCGCCGGGAGAGCTGCAATGAACTGGCGTCGATTGATGGGTCGTTTCATTGTTGCGATTCCTGCTTCCTTCCTGCTTCCTTGCGGCTTCATTACTGGAGGACGACAGCCGGGTCGACTTCCTTCATTTCAATGCGTGACAACAGCCCGACATAGCGCGACACCATCCCCAGAAAACGCAGGCGGTCGGGTCCGGAAACGTTGCCGTGCCACTCGACGCCATCGGCGCGATCGGCAAACTGCCAGGCGGCAAGCGTCTTGGCAATGGCCGCGTCGGCGCGGGCCAGCGTCAAGCGCACCTGGAACAGCGCCGAGAGCTTCGACTCCTCGGCGACGCGGTCGTCGAGGACGATCCTGCCGGTGTCCATCTCAACCACCCGATTGACCAGTGGTGCGACCTCGTCGAGGCGGTGGCTGGAAATAATCATGGTCGTGCTTTCGAGACGCTCGGCGAGCAGCGCGAAGAAGATGTGGCGTGCTTCGGGGTCGAGGTTGGCCGCCGGCTCGTCCATGACCAGCACCTGTGCATCACGGCCAAGGGCGATGGCGATCAACAGCTTCTGCTTCATTCCCCCCGACAGGCGGTTGAACGGCCTGGCCAGGATCGGCTCGACCTCGAGTCCGAGCCGTCGCGCCACAGCATGGATCCGTTGGGCATCCGACCGGCAAACAGCCGCCGCAAAGCTGACCAGTTGACCGACCGGCATTTTCAACGGCGGCGGCAACTGCGGTACGAAGCCGACCTTGCCGAGCACCTGCGTGCGCTCGCGGCGTGGTTCCTGGCCATCGATGGTCACCGTGCCCTGGTGCGTATACTCGCCCAACAGGCAGCGGATCAAGGTCGTCTTGCCGGCGCCGTTGGAACCGATCAGCGCGATGCGCTCGCCGAGTTCGACCTCCAGATGAACACTGTCCAGTACCCGGTTCTTACGGAAATCCTTACCGACGTTTTCGAAACGAATCATTCGCAACCTTGTTCACAGCAGCTTGCTCAAGCCCTTGACCTCAAAAACCAGCGCCCCGCTTGGGCAGACATCGACGCACAGGCCGCAGCGCGTACAGTCGGGTCCGATCGGCGTGCTCAGGTCGGCTGCCCTCCCCTTGATTACGACGTCGAGGACGTGCGGGACCAGACAGACCTTGCGGCAATCACCTTCATGGAAGCACTTGTCGAGCTGGTACTTGACGCGTACCGGCGAAATGGCGCCCACCATACCATAGGTCAGACCGATCGGGCAGACGTAGCGGCACCACGCGCGGCGGGAGTAGACCACCTCGAAGAGCAGCAGCAGCAGGACCCAGCCCAGCGCCAGCGAGGGGCCGTAAATCAAGGCCCGCGAAAGAATGCCGGTCGGTGAGATGGTTTCGAAGACGGTGTAGCCGCTAAGTGCCGCCAGCAGCGCAAAAACGATCCAGAAAACGGTGCGGGTGCCGCGATGGAAGTCGTGGTCGCTGACCAGTTTCTTGCTCACCAGTTTCAGATGCAGCCATTCGAACCACTCCGCGAGCAGGTGGTACGGACAGACCCACGAACAGAACGAGCGGCCGCCGAGCACCGCCCAGAGCACGAAGACGGTTGCCGTGCCAATGAACAGATTGACGATGACGTGCTTGTGCGCCAGCATCACCTGCA
>DPSD01000382.1:0-233 GCA_003538495.1 Accumulibacter sp. | reverse complement strand
TTGTGCGCCAGCATCACCTGCAGTGCGGAATTGAGGTCGATCAGGTGAAAGCCGACGAAGCGCGACGCGGTCAGCGCCCCCTCGAGCATCTGGATATCGAGCCAGAACGACAAGGTGAACAACAGGTTGGCCAGGATTAACACCGCCCAGCGCCGATTGCGCCACTTGTGCGTCACCAGCTGGTGGTCGTGGGCGTGCTGCTTGCGGGCCTCGACGTCCGCCTTGGTCATCCG
>DPSD01000324.1 GCA_003538495.1 Accumulibacter sp. | reverse complement strand
ATCGGTAACGGGTAAGGTTCCGGAAGGAGACGAGGTTCTGGTTTCGGCGCCGCTTGTCGATACGCTCAAGGACTGCCTTGACCGTTAATTTGATTGTGCTTAGCATGGCTTCCTCCGAGCGTAGCGGATTAACTGGTGAGATCGAGTTCGAGCATGTTCGCGTCGATGCAGAACTTCGCAGCCCAGTTGAGGTACTCCCAGCGGCCATAATCCCCATCGACAGGAAACGAGCCCTTGACCCCGCCACGGGTTTCAAGCTGGCCGTCAATGCTGATCGTGCGGCGAACATAGCGCGTAGCGCGCTGGCCCGCAGCGAGATAGTTGGCATTGCCGGTCAGTCGGTAAAGCAGGAACAGACAATGGGCGATCTGGACGGAGACCGTAAGGCAGACATAGTCAACCGCTGGCGTGAAATTACAGTCCAGCCTGCCGGCGAGGTAGCCTTCCTCGTCGATTCTTCCGATGAGGCCATCGGCCGTGCGAACCGCCGCAGCCAGGAGGTTGGCCTGACCTGAAAGCAGATGCCCTTCGATGACGCCGCGGAGTACGTAGCCAATCGTATGGGTGAGGGGCCTGTCGGAATCCGACAGGCAGTTCGATGCGAACCAGCCATTCGCCTGCTGCTTGGTGAGTGCCCAATCGACCTGGCGTAGCCCGGCGGCCCCATAGCCGTTGCCCGGTGCGACCCGATCGGCTTCGAAAAGACCCCAGGCAACATGCGTTTCATAAGCCTTCTCGCCCGGCGCTGCGAAAGGCGTCGGGTAATTGCGCCAACAGCCGTCAGCGTCGAGCGAATCACGCAGCCAGACGGCTGCCGAGTGCATCGCCTCGATATACCGCGAATCCCCGTATTCGGCTGCACCCGCAGCCAACCCCATCAGGATCTGCCCAGTATTGAAGGTCACCGGCACGCGCGGCAGCGAATCGACGCGCCCACCCTGGAAACCACCGTCGGGGAACTGGATGGCGACGCACCAATCAAGCATTCGTCGCGCTCGGAGATGAAGATCCGGTCTGCCGCGACGACGGGCGAGTGCGATGATCGTCGGAATGATGTAGCCAGTGGTTTCCGGGTAGGAGGTCCCCCAACCGTGGATCAAACTATAGTGGCGGGCGACACCGCCATCTGCCGATACGGAGTGGTCCTGGGCGGCACAGAGCCAAGCCTCGCTCGCTTCAATGACTGCTTCCGGACCCGGATCCTCCCGCGTGGAAAGACCTAGTCGATCCTTCTGCATTTCGGCCCTAGCGGCCGGTGGAACCTTTTCTGTTGAGAACTTGCGTTTGATACTTTCGAGCAACCGCATCATGGATAGATACCTTCTGGGCATTGAGGGCGAAAAATTGAAAGGAACGGATTGCAACTCTTGCCGAACTAGTCCACGCCAGACTTTAACAGGCAAATTATCCCGATCACAACGGTGAATTCTTCAACATATTCATAACAAGCCTCGCCCCGAAGCGGAATCGGGTCCGATCCCACGGCGTGAAACGCGGCAGTTGCATCCGGTCGCTTTCGCCATCGGCCACTCCCCAAGCGGTTGTCAGTGCGGCGTCGAAATCCAGGCGTCGAATGATTTCTACATCCTCGGCCCTGTAATCGAGATTTGGCTTCCCATTGGGATAGGCAAACAAACCCACTCGCTCCTGCAGTAAGGACTCCAGAAATCGCTTGCTCTCGATCATTTCGGCATATACCTCGGCGGGTTTCTGCCTGGCAAGGATCGGGTGCGTGACGGTGTGCGCCCCAATCGACATACCGGCTCGGCGCATCATCTTCACTTGTCGAGAAGTCAGCATCAGGTCCGATGGCCAGCTGCCGCCGGCCACTGAGGCGAGGTAATCGACTGCCTTGAGGCGTTCTGACAGTTCTCGATACTTGACGGCATTCAGGATGTTCATGATCGCCTGGCGAATGGCGCCAGCGGAGTTCAACTCATGCACCCCAAGGCCTTCTCCCGAAAGATCAAGCCTCGTTTTGCCGCAATGGCGAACAGTCTCGATGATCGAGTCATTCCACATCCGGCCACCATCGAGATAGCCCGTGGCGATGAAAAAGGTGGCGGTCAAACCATGCGACTGGAGGACCGGCATTGCCACAGTGAAATTATCGGCGTACCCGTCATCGAAGGTAATCGCCGCGGCCCTCGGTGGCAGCGAGTGCTCATTCAAGCGAGTTATCGCCTGGTCGAGAGGCAGGACATTGAACCATTCCTTCAGCCACCGGATGATTTGCTCAAACTCTGCCGCATCAGGATCCCAGTTCAGAACCGGATCCCGATGCGCGAGAACGCGATGAAAAATCAGGATTGACAGGCGTCCGCCTTGCCCGCCAGGCGATAGAACACGGGTTAGTGCTTTCACGATCATTTCAGTGCCTGCTGCGTCTCTACAGAACGAGAAGAACTGGCAGACCCAAACACGCCTCCTGCCTGTGATGCACCTTCCCTCAACCAGCGTTGAGTGACCACGAGGACGACCAGAATATTGTAAGGCAAGTCAAAATAGGCAAGGCTCAGGAATGTCCCTCCGACAAGGTAACCAACCAGAGAAACCTGACACATCCCGGCGAGTTGATAGACCCACAGCACCTCGGGTCGATTCCTGGTCTGCTTGCGCACCTGCCCAGCGACGCGAAGAGTCAGCACCCAGATCAGAACGAACAGCGACAGGCCAATGTAGCCATGTTCTCCGAGGACGGAGAAATAGATACTGTGTGCGGCTCGGATCACGGTGACTCCCGGCTGAGCATACATCCCGCCGGTCGCCCAATCATACATCGCAAACCCAGCACCCGTTGGTCGATGATTGGCCACATTGGTGGCCGTCTGCCAGGCCTCCAGCCGTCCCATCGAAGACTCGTCCTGCTCATACGTTTGCATCGTCGCCATGCGCCGTTCCCATGAGTCAGGCATGAAAGCAAGCAGCGCAGTAGCGACAGCAAGGATCGTCAAGCCACCCAGCATCTTTCGATCGGCGCGATACCATAACACCAGGCCCATGGCGCAAATCGCCAGGAGCCCTCCCCGCGATTGCGTCCCCAAGGCTGCGATCGCGCACAGCAACATCAGCACCAGCAGGCCCAAACGTACTTTGGGGTGGGTGGAAACCGTCCGCAGATAGTTCATCAGAGGAATGACCATGATTAGGGCGACAGCGCATGCGTTGTTGTCCTCGAAAAACCCGCCCGGAGGCCCCCATACCCTCTGCGATCCCCCAGTCAGAATGGTAAAAATCCCGCCCTTGAAACCGAAAAAACCGACCGAGAGCACATTGACCCAGAGAAACAGCTCGATATGTTTCCGCTCGTGCAAGGCCATCAAGGCGATGGCAGTCATCAACTGGATTTTCAAGATTTTGTTGAGCTGAACCCAGGACCCTGCCGGATCGAATGCGAAAGCAGTAGTCAGACACATCCATATGACAAACCCAAACAGCACACCCACCGGCGGACTCCACGCCATGCGCAGTTTATCGCGCGTAGTCAACAACGAAATCAACACCGTACCCGCTGCTGCAGCGGCAAGCGGCAGTTCGGTGGCAAAACCAAAAGCCAGCTTGTGCGGGTTCATCACACTGAGCCACGTCCACAACATCACGCCAACCCAGGTATGACGAAACACAAAGGGCAGGACTGCCAGGACGATGCTCACTACCAGCAAGTCACGCATGCGAGCTTTCCGAACGTCTGTCGGGGCGCGGCTCTGCTGCGGCCTGACGTTCCATATCGGCCCGTCCATGATCCAGATGGGCAGTGGGAGAACTGTCTCCCTCCTCCCTTTCCTTCCTCTGCTTCACGATCCGGAGGGGCAAACTCAAGATTCCCTCCGCTCGCCAGCAACGCGGCGATACGTGTCCAGCCACTGGGCTCGTACCCGCGTCCAAGCAAATCGCTCGGCTTGTCTCAGGCCGGCCTGCCTCAGACCTGCGGCCAGAGAAGCGTCCTGTAAAACACGCAGAAGTTCTCGTGCCATGGCCTCGTGATCACCGATTGGGACCAGCAGGCCGGAAACGCCCTGCTCAATCATGTCCGGGATCCCGCCCGCACAGGTACTCACTACCGGAACACCACTTGCAAATGCCTCGAGGATCGAGATCGGCATGTTGTCTACGGTACTCGGATTGAGCAGGCAATCCGC
>DPSD01000323.1 GCA_003538495.1 Accumulibacter sp. | reverse complement strand
CACGGCTGTCCTGCAAGCGCGCAGCCGCGTAATCGACCGCCAACAGCTCGGCCAGCAAGGCTTGTTTGGCCTCGTCCCAGTCGGCTTGCCGGAAGGGCTGGCCGGCGGGCAGTTTCCAGGCACGCAACAGCGACTCCCGTCGCTCGGGGTCGAGATCGCCGACGATTTCGATGTGTACGCTGCCGATCAGCGAGCGCGGGCCGGGAAGCACCGCCAGCAGCAGTTCGTCGCCGTGCTGGCGCAGCACGACGTGCGGTGAAAAATAGCCTTCGGTCGCCAGCAGCTTTGCGACCTCGCGCTGCATCCGGCGCTCGAACGCCGCCTGAGCCGGGGCGTCGGAAACCTCGCCGAATTCCAGGTAGCGGCTCAACATTTCGCGCACTTCTTCGGGCGCCTGCAACTGTGGCACCGCAGCGGCGGCAGGCAGAGCGAGCAGCAAAGCGGCGAGGACAGGGGATTTGTGCATTCGGTTATCAGATGCCGATCCGGCAAGCGGCGAATTCTGGCCTTCGTCAGCGCGCCGGCAAGAATCGGCGACGCTGGCAGCCGGCTACAAGTGCTTGCCGCAGGCAGTATAGGATAAACCCTTATGAAACGTCGCGTGCCATCGAGCGCGTGACAACTCCAATATTTGACCACTTGCCGGAAACGCGATACATTCGCATCATTGGGGCAGTTTTGTTTGATTTTTAACTTATGTTTCGCCTCGTTGACTCGATCTGCAAACAAGCATGTCCAACCCTGAGAGAAGGAGTTTTCCCCCATGTCCGTTCATCTTTACCTGTCGCTGATCCCCGAGGCCCTGATTGCCTCGATGCTTCCCCCGGAAGAATTTGGCCAGTATTACGCCACCGGGCACCAATACAAGTCCAAGGGCCAGGCAATGTTCTTTGAGGTCGACCCTAGCTTTCGGCATGAGTTTTTCGACATTGACGGCGCCATCGCTCGTTGCGTTCCGTCCCCCGACGGCAAGCCCAAGAACTCGGTCTACGTGTCTTCCTACCGGGTTCTCGAGCACATCCCGGTGAGTGCCATCGGCAAGCTCTATCTGAGTACTGCCTACGGCCAGACGCTGGGTTTGTCGCGCAAGGAAGCGATTCCTGTCGACCGGGCAGGCTTGCACTTGTATCAGGATCTGGCGCCAGTGAATAGTCTGATCGTCAGCACACTCGATCCTGCCGCCCACTATGCCAGCGTCACCGCCAAGCCCGCCAAGTTCATCCGTTTTCCTGCCTTGTGCTTTGTCGA
Source organism: Accumulibacter sp. (assembly GCA_003538495.1). The sequence goes on along the minus strand of DPSD01000323.1, from coordinate 1,595 downwards.
ACTCGCGCTGGGGCAGTTGGCATCTGATCCTGAAAACGGCAGCGTGAACGATCTGCCGTACTCGTTCATCAACCATCTGCGTGAAGCGCTGATTGTTCTGAATCCGCAAACCAAGCAGAGCAAGCTGGTGCATCGGGTACACTCTCTGGAGTTCCCGTACCGCATGGTCAAGAATGGTTTCTATGTCGGTAATGGCCCGGATTTTGCGTATTACGCGATGCCATCGCACGAGGTCATGCGCCAGGAACACAGCACCTGGTGGCGCCTGGCCAACATCTAGGAAGGAAGCCAGTCGAGCAGAGGGCAGACCTGCCGCCTGCCCTCCTCGTCAAACTCGATGGGTGAGTACGCGAAAGCTTGCATCTCGATGCAGATCGCGGAAAATTGCGGAGTCGCCACCGGCAAAGTTCGGCAGGCTTCCCAGCAGTGAGGTGGCAGATCTTGCCTGCAACAAATCCATCCGGCAGTGTCCAGGAACAACCGCTGCCGCTGCCTGAACAGGCTTCCGGCATCCTGACCCAGGCCGCTGAAACGCTGATCAGCGTCATCATTCCGACCTACAACTATGCGCACCTGCTACCGCGTGCGCTCGCTTCGGTGCTCTCGCAGATGGCCGCCGACGTCGAACTGATCGTCGTCGATGACGGATCGACCGACGCGACCGCCGAAGTTCTGGCGGCTTATGCCGCTCGCCATCCGCAGTTGCGGCTGCTCGATCAGGCCAATGCGGGGGCAGCGGCGGCACGTAATCACGGGATTCGCAAGGCACGTGGGCGTTTTGCACTGCTCCTCGACGCGGACGACGAGTTGCTGCCGGGTGCGTTGGCGAATCTGCGCACGCTGCTGGCAGAACATCCGGAGGCGGGAATGCTTCTCGGAGCGCAGGTTTCGGTCTACCCGGATGGTCGCGAGCGCCTGCGCCTGCCGACGCCGGTGCCCGGCGCTTCGCCGCGGCAACTGGCGAGTCGTTACCTGCTTGAAAAGCGTGTGTCGATTTCGCATGGCTGTTCGCTGTTCCGCCGTGATCTGCTCCTGCAAAGACCCTATCCCGAGCATCTGCGCGGCGGAGAAGACGTCGCGGTTTTTGCGCACCTGTTGGTCAGCGCCCCGGTCGCCGTCACGCGTGCGCCGCTGGCACGCATCCACAAACATGCGGACAGCCTGCGGCATAACCGCGACAATGAAGAAGCGCGTGCGCTCGCGATGGTCCGCGAAGTCTTTGCCGGCTTGCCCCCGGAATGTCATTCGCTGCGCCGACGCTACCAGGCGCAACGCTATCTGTCCTTGTTCCGCACCGCCCTGCTGGCTGGCGAATGCTCGACGGCCAGGCACTTTTATCGTTGCGCCTTTCGCTTGAGCCCCTGGCAGGCCTTGCGCGCTCGCCACTTGCGCAAGGCCATTCGCTTGCTGGCATGGTGGTAAGGGATTGGGTCGATGCGTTAATGAAGTCGCGTACGCGACTCAGGAATCTCCCCTCCCCCTCGCGGGGGAGGGGGAGGGGGAGAGGGAAACGGTCATGACTTTCATGATCGGGGGTGTCTGGAAAAGTCATGACCGTTAGTCCGGTAGGGTTCGTAGCTCTTTCCGGTCGAGAG
>DPSD01000553.1 GCA_003538495.1 Accumulibacter sp. | reverse complement strand
GTTCGGCATGGACCAGGCGGAAGTAGCCACCGATATTCTGTTCAAGTCCAGAGCCGATCGCGAACGCATCCGCCCGGATCTCGTCAGCGCAGCCGTCACCGGCTTCGGTGCGACTGACGTCATGCGCTTCCTCGGTCAAAAGCCCCATCACGCCCTCACCGGCGAGGTCGTGATCGACAGCAAGAAGCTGCCCGAAGGCTGCCGGATCACGTTCCGCATCCGTCGCAACGCCGTCAAACGCTACGATCATCTCAACGTCTTGAGAATCGAGACCACCATCAACCATCCGGCAGAGTTCAAGATCCTCAACTCGTCCGAGAACGCCGAGGGACAGGTCATCTGTCGGTGGTGCCCCATACGCAAAGGGGTCTCGAACTTCTGGCGCCATGCCGAAGTCGCTCATGGTGCCAACTCGCGCCTGATCGACGCCTTGGCCAATGCTCCCCTTAAAGGCAATCCGACCGAGGCACTCGATCACCTTTGCCGGTCACAGAGCAAGGCCGGTCAGTACGTCGCCGCCTTCAATCCGGTCACTCCGGAGAAGATCGCCCTCTTCAAAGCCCTGCTTGCCGGCGAGTTCCACCTCAATGGATTCCGCAACCGCGACCTCCAGACCAAACTCTACTCAGACCCCTCCAACAACCCCATTGAGACCAAGCGTCGTACGCATCGAACCAGCCGCCTGATCGCGAAACTCCGCGGCCATGGGTTAATCGCCAAGCCAAGGTCAAGAATTCTCGCCTCTATCGCGTCACGCACAACGGCGTGAAAGCTATGTGGGCTGCCGTCCGTTGCCGCTGCATCGACTTTCCAACCGCTTTCAAAATGTCAAAATCATTCGCGCAATGGAGACAAATCCTGCGGGGGAATTTCATATCGACCAGGGCTTAAGGTAGTGCCATTGCGCCATGACCTTGGTTTCGATGCGTAAATCGTCTGCCCGCCTTGAGCGAACGTTGAACAGGGCAAACGAAGACCCGGCGAGCATGCCCAGCCAGCCGGCGAGTCCTCGCGATACCGGCAGATCGGCCTGCGGCTGCCAGAGCATGATCACCGCGCCGAGCAGCGACAGCGCAATGACGCCGGCCCCCGCGCCGCTGAGCCGCTCGTCGAGCAGCAGGCGCGACAGCAAGACCGTCCACACGGGCGCGAGATAGAACAACAGCAGGACGCGCAGCACTTCGCCATTGAGCGTCGCCAACACGTAGCCCAGATTGCAGCCGGCGGCGGCCATCGCCAGCCAGGGCAGAGTCGACGACCACCTCCAGCGGGCTTCCCGACGACGCAAAACGACCAGGCCGATGACGAAAGCGATTGCGTAAGTGATCGTCGAAGCGGCGACGCCGCCGTCGCGCAGGAGCCGATACGGGTACCAGATGACGCCCCAGACCAGCGCCCCGGCGAGCAAGGCGAGGACGGCCAGACGCTGCTCGCGCGCCGCCGCGCCGCTCGGGATCCGCCGCGCGATTCCTTTCACGGTCAGTCGATGCCCCTTATAATCGCCTGCACAACCCGCCGTCCCGCGACGAAAAAAGCCCGTGAATCCTCACCTCAGCAAGCTGCAACCCTATCCCTTCGAAAAACTGCGGCAGCTTTTCGCCAACGTCACGCCGAACCCGCGCCTGCGCGAAATCAGACTGTCGATCGGTGAGCCGCAGCACGCCACGCCAGCGTTCATCAAGGACGCGCTGACCGCCAGCCTCGCCGGCCTGGCCAGCTATCCTACCACCCTCGGCAGCGCCGACCTGCGGCGCTGCCTGGCCGCCTGGCTGGCGCGTCGCTACGGCCTGCACGAGATCGACGCGGAAACGCAGGTGATGCCGGTCAACGGATCGCGCGAGGCCCTGTTCGCTTTCGCCCAGACGGTCATCGACCCGTCGCGCGGCTACACGCCGCTGATCGTCAGCCCGAATCCCTTCTACCAGATCTACGAGGGCGCGGCGTACCTGGCCGGTGCCGAGCCGCGCTTTCTGAATACCCTGCCGGAAAACGACTACGCCTTCGATTTCAGCGCTCTGAGCGAGGCCGAGTGGCAGCGCGTGCAGTTGTTCTACGTCTGCTCGCCGGGCAATCCGACCGGCAAGGTGCTGGGCCTCGACGACTGGCGGCAGCTCTTTGCCCTCGCCGACCGCTACGGCTTCGTCATCGCCTCGGACGAATGCTACTCGGAGATATTCTTCGACGAGGCGGCGCCGCCACTCGGCTGCCTGCAGGCGGCGAGCCTGCTCGGGCGTGGATTCGAGCGCCTGGTGATGTTTTCCAGCCTGTCCAAGCGGTCCAATGTCCCCGGCATGCGGTCGGGCCTCGTCGCCGGCGACGCCGCGACGCTCAAGGCCTTTCTGCTCTACCGCACCTATCACGGCAGCGCGATGAATCCGGCGGTGCAGGCGGCCAGCGTCGCGGCCTGGAGCGACGAGGCGCACGTCGTCGACAACCGCCGCCAGTACGTGCAGAAGTTCGCCGCGGTCACCCCGCGCTTGCGCGAGGTACTGCCGGCGGCGCTGCCCGACGCCGGTTTCTACCTGTGGGCGAGGACGCCGATCGACGACGGCCAGTTCGCCCGGGCGCTGCTCGCTGACTATAATGTGGTCGTTCTGCCCGGCAGCACCCTGGCGCGTAGCGCGCAGGGAATCAACCCGGGCGCCGGATTCGTCCGCATCGCGCTGGTCGCGCCGCTCGCCGATTGCGTCGAAGCCGCCGAGCGTATCCATTCATTCGTTGCAAAACTCTGAGGGAAAGCCATGAAGGCAATCGAGCAAGTGATCGAGGAGGCCTGGGAAGACCGCGCCTCGCTGCAGCCCGGCAACGCCGGCGAAACCATCGGCCTGGCCGTCGCCAACGTCATCAAGCGGCTCGACAAGGGCAGCCTGCGCGTCGCCGAGAAGATCGACGGCGAGTGGGTCACGCACCAGTGGATCAAGAAAGCGGTCCTGCTCTCTTTCCGGCTGACCGACAACGCGCTGGTCGAAGCGGGTCCGCTGCGCTACTTCGACAAGGTGCCGAGCAAGTTCGCCGACTACGACAGCAAGAAGTTCGCCAGCGGCGGCTTCCGCGTCGTGCCACCGGCCAGCGTCCGCCGTGGTTCCTTCATCGCCAGGAACGTCGTCCTGATGCCCTCGTACGTCAACATCGGCGCCTATATCGACGAGGGAACGATGGTCGACACCTGGGCGACGGTCGGCTCGTGCGCGCAGATCGGCAAGAATGTACACCTCTCGGGCGGGGTCGGGATCGGCGGCGTGCTCGAACCGGTCCAGGGCAGCCCGACGATCATCGAAGACAACTGCTTTATCGGCGCCCGCTCGGAAGTCGTCGAAGGAGTCATCGTCGGCGAGGGTTCGGTGGTCTCGATGGGCGTCTTTCTCGGCCAATCGACCAGGATTCTCGACCGCGAGACCGGCGAAGTCAGCTACGGTCGCGTGCCGCCGGGGTCGGTGGTGGTGTCCGGCAGCCTGCCGGCCAAGGACGGCAGCCACAGCCTCTACTGCGCGGTGATCGTCAAGAAGGTCGACGCCCAGACACGCGCCAAGACCAGCATCAACGACCTGCTGCGCGGCGACTGATCGCCACCTCATCGCGTCTTGAACCGGCGGACCACGCATGATCCTCGACAAGCTCTTTCAGGTGATGGCCGACCGGCAGGCGTCGGACATCTTCATTTCCGCCGGCGTGCCGATTCACATCAAGATCCAGGGTGTCACCGTGCCGGTCAATCAGCAGGTGATGGAACCGTCGATGACCGACAAAATCGCCCACGAGCTGATGACTCCCGAGCAGGCGCAGACCTTCGAAGCGACCAAGGAGATGAACCTCTCGGTCGGCGTCCCCAAGCTCGGCAACTTCCGGATCAACCTGTTCCGGCAACGCGGCTCGATCTCGGTGGTGGTGCGTTACATCCTGGGCAACATCCCGGCACTCGACACCCTGCTGCTGCCGATGACGCTGGCCGACCTGGTGATGGAAAGGCGCGGGCTGATCCTGATCGTCGGCTCGACGGGCTCGGGGAAGTCGACCACCATCGCCTCGATGCTCGACCATCGCAACAGCAACTGCACCGGCCACATCCTGACCATCGAGGACCCGATCGAGTACCTGTTCAAGCACAAGAAGTCGATCGTCAACCAGCGCGAGATCGGCATGGACACCCTCGGCTGGAACCACGCCCTGAAGAGCGCCATGCGGCAGGCGCCCGACTGCATCCTGATCGGCGAGAT
>DPSD01000017.1 GCA_003538495.1 Accumulibacter sp. | reverse complement strand
GAGCCCGGACTTTCCTCTCGGCTCAAGGTTTGCACCTATTGCCCAGCGGCTGCCTGACCGACTTCCCATGCGGATTATACGCTCCACCAAGCAAGTTGCCGGGGCTCATCACCAGCAGTGGATGCAGTCTACAATGGCCGTCCGGATTGGCCGAATCCACCTGCAACACCCAGTACGATCCGTTGATGATGGATAATGCGCAGTCCGCAACATTCCTGGCTTCCTTATGCCTTCCCGTTCGCCGCTCTTCCCCACAACACCTGTCCGCCGCTTTCGAGACTGGCATTTTCCGGCAATCCGCCTGGCCATCGGGCTGACGGTGGCGAGTAGTCTCTCTTTCGCGACCGAGGCGCCGCTATGGTTCGCTGCAGAGCGCCCAACGCTTGCTGCCCAGCAGGCCGTGGAGCTGCTTGCCGAGGCAGATGCGGACGGTCTGGAAGCACAGGACTACAACACCGATTGGCTGCGAATGGCCATCGAAAATGCAATCAGCGGACAGGCACTGGCAGAAGATCAGGTCGCCAGGATCGATCTCGCCCTGACTGCGGCGATGCGGCGCTTTCTCACCGACCTGCACTTCGGGCGCGTCGATCCGCATCAGCTTGGCGCAAACTATAGCCAGGCAGCTGGAGCTTTCGACGTCGATTTCTTGCTGACTTCGGCGATCACCGATGACCGTCTCGCCGAAGCTGCCCGCAGCGTGGCGCCCGCCCTGCCGCAGTACGTTGCTTTGCGGGAGGCGCTTGCCCGCTACCGCGAACTGGCCGGCCATCCCGCCTGGCAACAGGATCTGCCAGCGCTGCCCAAGGGCAAACTGAGGCCCGGCGAAAAATACGCCGGCATTGCGGACCTGTGGCAGCGACTCGAATTACTCGGAGACCTGCGCGCCGACATCGTGCCGCCAGCACGCTACGAGGGAGCCATCGTCGAAGGCGTGCAGGCATTTCAGGAACGGCATGGCATGGTGCCCGACGGCGTGCTCGGAAAAGATCCCTTCGGGTTACTGCATGTGCCGCCGGCAAGCCGCGCCCGCCAGCTCGAACTGGCGCTCGAACGGCTGCGCTGGACGCCGCTGCTGTCAGCGCCGCGTACGATCGTGGTCAACCTTCCGGAGTTCATGCTGAGTGGATATCATGTCCGTGACGGCAGGATCGAGATCAAGACCGCGATGAAGGTCATCGTCGGTACGGCACGCAAGTCCCCGACCCCGCTTTTTGATGCCGAAATGCGCTTCATCGAGTTCAGCCCCTACTGGAACGTCCCACCATCGATCGCCAGGAGCGAAACCTTGCCCAGGCTGCGCAGCGATCCAGGCTATTTCGACCGACAGGGCTTCGAATTCGTCGACAGCGAAGGCCGCGTCATCAGCGGCTTTTCCGGGGCCAATCTCGACGCAGTGCAACGCGGCCAGATGCGCATCCGTCAGAAACCCGGGGCAGGCAATGCCCTCGGCGATATCAAATTCGTGTTTCCCAACAAGGACAACATCTATCTTCATCACACACCGACACCACAACTCTTCAAACGCGACCGGCGCGATTTCAGTCACGGCTGCATTCGCGTCGAGGCGCCAGTGGCGCTGGCGAAATTCGTCCTCGCCGATGCCCCGGAATGGAGCGAAGCGCGCATCGTGCAGGCGATGCGCAAAGGCAAATCCACGACCATCCGCCTGCAGGAAGAATTGCCGGTGGTCATCGCCTACCACACGGCAGTCGTCCGGGATGGGCGGGTGTATTTTTTCCCCGACATCTACCGGCAGGATCCGCTTCTCGATGCTGCCCTGCGCCAGCGCCGGCTCGCCTTCCGGCCTTCCCACACCATCAACATTGCATCTGAATCAACCCGTTAGCCTTGCCAAGGAGCAGTCATGCCGAAGCCTCACGCACGTCGCCTGTTTCTCGCTCACGCCGCTCGTCTGGTCGTCGCCGGCACCGCACTGCCGCTGGCAAAGCCTGCACTGGCAGCCCTGCCGAATGCGCGCCGCCTCGAATTTGATCACACCCATACCGGCGAACGCCTCTCTGTCGTATTTGCCATCGGTGATCGCTATCTTCCCGAGGGGCTGCAGCGTCTCAACTTTTTTCTGCGGGACCATTACTCGGGTGAAATCGGCAGCATCGACCCGCAATTGTTCGACCTGCTTTTCCAGCTCCGGCAAGAGCTGGGCTGCGAGCAGCCTTTCCAGATCATTTCCGGCTACCGTTGCGCCCAGACCAACGCCATGTTGCGCAACACCGGCAGCGGTGGAGTGGCGAAGCAGAGCCTGCACATGCAGGGCAAGGCCATCGATCTCCGCCTTGCCGGCGTTCCCCTGGCCGATCTGCGCGACGCCGCGATCTCCCAGGGTGCCGGCGGAGTCGGCTTCTATCCGCACGACCAGTTCGTTCACCTCGACACCGGCAGGGTGCGTTCCTGGTAGTCGGGCAGCGGGTCACGCGCCGACCCGACACTTGCCATGGGTATAGGGATGACGGTCAAGGCGTTTTAGGAGGATCGGCGCGGACCAGCTGAATCACGCCTTCCGCGTAACGGTGCGTGAAAGGCGTACTCGAATCGATCCCTTCCGAGTAGTCGAGGATACGGTA
>DPSD01000003.1 GCA_003538495.1 Accumulibacter sp. | reverse complement strand
GGCTTTCTTGCTTGCAGGTGCTGCCGGACACGGCGCGCGAAGCGTGGTTCAATCTGCAGGCACGAGCACGGAGGCCCTGGTGTTGGTGGCGGCCAGTTTCCGTAGACACTTGGCGGTGTCGCGTTTTCGGGCATGCGTCTTGCTGTCAAGGCGTTCGTGCGACGAGCCCGGTAGCCGGGTCAATGGCAGGCTGTGACCCTGTGCAGCCTGGCGAAGCGAACCATTGACGCGGCGAAGGGGCGATAGGCTAACGCATGGCGGTAAGCACCGCATTTTGGTGCCTTGATGATCAACTTGGCGCTATTGCTACGTGCCCGCCGGCACGCGGCGGCAAGCGCTGCTCAACCGGGCCGAGTGTGAGCACCGTCACATGATGCGGAATTTCATCACCACGCGCCCGTCTTTCCAGATGTCGTCCGGGCTGATCGAGTTTCGGCGGAAGCTGAACGCGACCTCTGCCTTGCGAAACGCTTCGTAGACCAATTCGGAGCAAATGTACTTGCGGTCGCGGTTTTTGCGGCCCCGCCTGAACAGAATGCGCATCGCGATGCGAAGGATCTCCCAATTGTCGTAAGGTCTGGTGAGTTCATCCATGCCGAAGCTGATCGCCGCCTTCAGCTTCTCGTCGTCCGGCTCCGGCGTGATCCGGGCGATCAGGATGCGTCCCTTGTAGGGCTTGTTCCTGCCGTGATAATCACGAAGGTACTTGGACAAGGGAACGAGGCGAACCCCGATGGCGGTCTCGCTTTCCAGAACAAAGATGCGCAGCAGATTGTCGTCGCGATAGATGATGCCGACGTGGCTCCAGACGGATCTGGTAAACCACTGGATCGTTCTTGAGAAAAGATAGGTGCCCGAGCAGAAAACGATGTCGCCGGTCCGCAGCTGATCGCGAGCTTCATCGTAGTCGAGGATAGGTAGCTTGGCGACGGCTTTGATGCCCAGGGGATCGGCCACATGAGGCTCCGTTCAAGGGAAAAGGGTGGGCGCGAAGATCGTCGAAGAACACGACCATGACGGTGCCAACGAGAGGCAACCGCTCACTCCCTCTTAAGAAACGCCGTAAACACCATGCTTCTGCGGCATAAGTCGTGACCTTGACAACGGCACGACAGCCACGACCGAAGGCGCCTGAGCAAGCATGGTCTGTTCAAGATGGACGACGATTGGTTGAAGAAGCTGCCGGCCGGGCTGTTGCTGGAAGTATCGAAGCGACTGCTGCACGACGTCAAGGAGTTGCAGGATCAGGTGAATCAAAACCCGGGCAACAGCTCGCCCCAGCCGTGGAGACAGGCACGCCAGCCCAGGCTGGCGCTGCCGACCGCGCCGCCGTGCGCGTTACCCCAGTCGGCCTGCTCGGCCGATCTCTTGACGACGCAATCTCGCTGACAGAGCATGCCAAGGTGGTGACCCATAATCACTCGGAAGGCATGAAAGGTGCATCGGCGGCGGCCGCAGCCAGCCAACCCCGATGTACGCTGGAATGTCGCCATACGTCCGGGCGAGCGCAGAGTGCTCGACAAGACGCCAGACGCGGGAAATCGACCTCCTGCGCGACCAACTCGAGGCGTACACGGCCAGCGTGCGCCAAGGTCGAACAACCCGTTCCGCGTGATGAAACGGCAGTTCGGATTCACCAAGGCTCGCTTCCGCGGCTTGCTGAAAAGGCAGGGCGCTGACGACGATGTCTCCGCTGTTCAACCTGGGTCAGCGCCAGGCAGGTTGTTTTTTATCGTGCCTGCCCGAGGCCGGAAGCGCAACTCTCGCGGGCAAACAGCAAGACCTGACCGTTCGCAGTAACAGCAGCAAGTCTAGCGGGTTGAAGTCCCGTCCGGGGCGTTGTCGGTACGCCCCGGTAGCATGAGGAAGCGGCGTCGTGGTGACACGGGTCGTGAGTTTCCCGACAGCAAGAGAGCAGGCCGTAAGGCAAGTGAACCCATGAGTAGCCTCGTAAATTATATGGAGAAGCCGACCCTGTGGTGAGAAGGGGAAGGCCGTTGGATGGGCGCTGGAATAACGGAAGTGGCGTCAATCGACTCCCGGGGTGGCAGGGATGGCATGTTCTCGAAGATTTACTGCCCAGTGCTGGAGACCCGTCTGCGGGGGTGGGGAGGCCACCGACCGCTGCGTATAAGGCAACGAACGCGCAGCGGCCGCAGGCGCGAGTCGGAGGGGGTCACAGTACCGATCGAGATCGCGGGACAACATAACCCCGGTCGAGGGAAGGGACCCTACTTTGTTCGTGCAACCGAAGAGCGGAGGATCGAGGGATTGCCATGTCGCGAACCACCCCAGACACGATCAGGACGCCACAAAGGAAGCTTTACGCCAAGGCAAAGCAAGAACCGACCTACCGCTTTTACGCTCTCTACGACAAGATCAGCCGGGAAGAGATCCTCAGTCATGCCTGGCGGCTTGTCCGGTCCAACCGAGGCAGTCTGATGGGACTGTTCAGGGATCGGGTGCTGCCATTCGACATCGATGCAGCACGGCGCTATGGCGAGCTGGCCGCAAAGGCCAAGGCCGGCGGGCGCGGATTCCCGACCGCTGACGGCTACATCGCCGCGATCGCAGCCTCGCGGGGGTTCATCGCGATGCAGCGCCCTCTGAGGCCGCCAGCATCGCCGTCATCAATCCGTGGGAAGCGTAGTGATGCCCAGATGCCTGCGGAGGGCACAGCTTCTCGTTCCACCCTCCTCAGGTTGACGGAATTTTCTGAGGTTCCGGCTTACAACCCCGATCAGCGACGCCAAGGGTGCGACGGATCGGGTGACGGCTTTCCCCGAGCCGGCGGTAACGGACCCATGCGCTTAGTGGCGACGTCGGCGGTCGGCGCTCGACGACGACCTGTGGAGCCCGCTCGACGCGCTCGGGCAGCACGGCACCGCGCCGCTCTCGGCGACGGCGATGGCCGCAACCAGCGAGCAAGCTGGCGTTGCGGCGAGCTTGCCGTTTCCGCGGGATGGTCTGCCAGCGTTCGCGGCAACCCGATCCAGCGACCGCCAGGCCGCCAGCCGCTTCGGCCAGGGCCGGCTCATCCCCCCAGCGAGAGTCCATTGCTGCTCCGGCTGTCGCCTTGGAAGGTCTGGCGCAAGGGCGCCTGACGACACCCCGGGGGGCGCTCGCCAATTCCACCACGGGCGAAACGTCTTTGCGCGTTCGACCACCAAGGAGGCCGCCAAGCGTCGCCTGATTGGATGATTGATTCCTGATTTCGAGGACGATGCCGAGGCGTCGTCATTCGACGATGGCGGCGCGAGGCCCGGCCGGCGATCGCCAAGTATCAGCCTTCGATCGCGAACTATCGGCCGTCGATCGGCGAGATAAGAGCCTCGGTCGAAATGATCCACGTCCCGGCAAAAATCATCCAGTCTCCCACAGTCGCCATCGGCGGATCGATGGCCACGGTCGAATGTTCGATGAACAACATTCATCATCATCGATGGCGCGCATCGACGCTTCAATGCGCGCCATGGAACGATGATTGCGCAAGAGCCAGAGCTGGATCAAAAAGGTTCAGGTCTGGATCGGCAAGATCGA
>DPSD01000008.1 GCA_003538495.1 Accumulibacter sp. | reverse complement strand
CAGGGAGCCGGCAGCGGCTGGGTCTACGCCCTGTCGCTTACGGTGTACTGCACCTCCTGGACCTATTTCGGAAGCGTCGGCAGCGCGGCCAACAGCGGCATGCTCTACGCGACCGTGTACCTGGGACCGACCCTGGTGATGCTGGCGTCGTGGGAAATCGTGCGCCGAATGATCCGGCTGCGCCAGCGCTATCGATTTTCCAGCGTGGTCGACCTGCTCACCCAGCGTTACGGACAGTCGGTCAGCATGGGCGCCTTCATCACGCTGATCCTGTTGCTGGGGATGGTCCCCTACATCGGCCTGCAGGTCCGCGCTCTGCTCGAATCGTTTACCGTGATCACCGGCCTGCGGCACGACGCCGCCGAGGTCGGGCCGTGGCATTTCACCGACGAGGCGATCGTGTTCCTGATCGGCGTGCTCACCGTTCTCTTCGGGCTGCGGCGGGTCGATACGCGCGAGCGGCAGCACGGCATGCTGATGGTACTGGCCGTCGAAGCGGTGGTGAAACTGGTCGCCTTTGTCGCGGTCGGCGTTTTTGTCACCTGGGGAGTCTTCGACGGCTTTGGCGATCTTTTCGCCCGCATCCAGGCCGACCCTGCGCTGCACCGGGGCCTTGTCGATACGCCGCTGTCAGGAAACGCTTATCTGACCTGGATGACCTACCTGGTTCTGTCGATGGCGGCGATCATTTTCCTGCCGCGGATGTTCCACGTGATGGTCGTCGGCAATCACGACGAACGCCACCTGCTGACCGCGATGTGGGTCTTTCCGCTGTACCTGCTGCTGATCTCGCTGTTCGTGCTGCCGATCGCGGTCGGCGGTCTGCTCCTGGGATACCCGCTCTCATCGGCCGACTGGCTGGTGATTCGTCTGCCTTTCGACCGCGGCGGCCCTGCCCTGGCGCTATTGGCCTACCTGGGAGGGTTTTCGGCGGCGGTGGGGATGGTGATGGTGGCGTGCACCACGATGGCGATCATGTTCTCCAACCACATTGTGCTGCCGCTGATCGACCGCGGCGTGATCGGCGAACGCCTCCGCGGCAAACTGCGACCGATCCGCAGCGGCGTCGTCTTCCTGCTCCTCGCGGCGGCCTACCGGTTTCAGGAAGGCCTGGCCAACAGCTACCTGTTGATCCAGATGGGTCTGATCTCGTTTGCGGCGGTGCTGCAGTTCGCTCCCGCCGGAATTGGCGCACTGTACTGGAGCCGCGGCAACAGTTCCGGCGCCTGGTGGGGGCTGAGCCTGGGCTGGGCGACCTGGGCCTACACGCTGTTCCTGCCGGCCGTGGTGCGCAGTGGCGTCGGCGGCGCCGAATGGCTCGAAAACGGCCCGTGGGGGCTGGCGTTCCTGCGCCCGGAAATGCTCTTCGGCCTGGACCTCGGCTCGCCGTACCCGAACACCGTCTTCTGGTCGCTGCTGTTCAACGTCTCGGGCTATCTCATCGGCTCCCTGCTCAGTGGGCAGCGTAGCGACGAAGCCGCGGTCGCGCACGCCTACACGCACGCCTTCGGCAAGCAGCAAACCGCTGAGGGCGATGCGGAAGGCCAACTGCAGGTGAGTTACGCCACCGTACGCGAGCAAATCCACGGCCTGTTTTCACGCTATCTGCCCGCCGATGAAGCGGCGCTGGCGATCGCGCGAGTTCAACGCGACGTCGTCGCCGATGGTGAAACAAGCCTCTCCGGCCCCGCCTATCTCGAACTGACGGCACACGCCGAGCGCACTCTGGCCGGCACGATCGGTGCCGCGATGGCGCGCAAGGCGGCGAGCGAAGCGCTTCGTCTGAGCGAAGCCGAGACCGTTGCGCTGCAGACGACCATGGCCGAACAGCTGGCCAAACTCAAGATCACGCCGCAGCAACTGCGCGAGCAGGTCGACTACTTCCGTTCGCTGCAGGCGATGAGCCAGACCTACGCCAGGGCCATGGAGGAAAAGGTTGCCGCGCTTGAGGACGCGGTTCGCGAGCGGGCGCTGGCCGATGCCAGCCGGCGCGAGAGCGAGCAGCGTTTTCGCTCGCTGGCCGACAGTGCACCAGTGATGATCTGGATGACCAGCAGCGCCTACGGTGACTGCTACTACAACCGCGCGTGGACGGCATTTACCGGGGCGTCGGCCGACCACCAGGCGCGCGACGGGTGGACACTCGGGATCCACCCGGACGACCGGGCCGACGCGCTGGCCCTGGCCGAAGAGGCCAGGGAACGTAGGACGGGCGTCGAGAAACTTCTTCGCCTGCGGCGGGCAGACGGTGAATACCGCCACCTGCGGGTGCATATCCTGCCGCGCCATGCCGCAGATGGCACCTTCCTGGGCATCGTTGGCTCGGCGGTAGACGTTTCCGATCTGCTCGCCGCCGAACAGACGCTGCGGCGCAGCAACGAAGAGCTGGAGACCTTGATTGGCGAGCGCACCCGGGAACTGCAGCAATCGTACGCCGACCTGCAGGAGCGCGAGCAGACGATTCGCACGATCACCGATTCGGCGCAGGACGCGGTGGTGATGGTCGACGACGCCGGCCTGGTGTCATACTGGAATCCGGCCGCCGAGCGCATGTTTGGCTGGACCAAGGGCGAAGCCCTGGGCCAGCCGCTGTCCGAGTTCCTGTTGCCGGAGCGCTTTCGCGCCGCGCACTTGCGGGCCTACGAGGGTTTCCAGCGCGGCACGCCCGGCAAGATCCTCGGGCGCACCGCCGAGATGCTGGCCCTGCACCGCTCCGGCGCCGAGATCCCGGTCGACCTGTCCTTGTCGGCCACCATGTTGCACGGCAAGCTGCACGCCATCGGACTGCTGCGCGACATCACCGAGCGCCAGCGAGCGGCGAGCGCGCTACGGCGAGAAAAAGCGTGGTCTGAAGACATCATCCGTTCGGCGCCGACGATGATCCTCGGCCTTGGTCGTTCGGGGGAGATCGTCGTCTTCAACGACTACGCCGAGCAACTGAGCGGCTACGTTCGCGACGAGGTGATCGGCAAGCGCTGGATCGACCTCTTCATCCCGCCCGCGGATCGCGACGAGATCGCCGCGATCATCGAGCACGCCGTCCGGACCGGTGCAGTGGTGCCGTTCAAGGAGCATCGGATCGTCATCCGTGACGGTTCCGAACGACTGATCGGCTGGCGCTCGCAGGTGATGCACGAGGACGGGGAGACCAAGCTGATCCTCTCCTTCGGCGTCGACGTTACCGAGCATCGCCGTGCGGAAAAGGATCTGCAACGAAATTACCAGGAACTGAAGTTGCTGAACCAACGCCTCGAAGATGCGCAGAACCAGCTGCTGCAATCGGAGAAAATGGCTTCGATCGGTCAACTGGCAGCCGGCGTCGCGCACGAAATCAACAACCCG
>DPSD01000006.1 GCA_003538495.1 Accumulibacter sp. | reverse complement strand
TCGAACAGGTCGGCGCCGTGCTGCGTGCTGTCGAACGAGTACGAGGTAGTCTGGTAGATCGGCACGGCGACCGCCTTGGTCGTCGGTTCGGGACTGTAGCCGGCGTGGACGGCGAGGGTTTCGAGCTTCATGCGGTTTCTCCCTGAGTGGTTGGCGCGGTGTTTCGACTGGCCAGCATCTTAGCACCAGCGATTGCCGCCGTCGGAGCTGGAGGCGCCCGCTCGCCAGCACGGCGGCCACCGCACACTGTCGGCAAATCTTACAGTGGTCTCTTCGCCAAAAAATGAATAGCCAATAAAGCAGACGCTTGGCTCAGCGGTATGAAAGTTGCTTGAACCGTGCCGGCCACCCATTTCGCGCCGTTGCCACCAAGAAGCGATCGGGATGGCCGTTGGCCACCGGGGTGAACTGCTTGTTCGATCGGGTGGCGGTCAACAGCAAAGGAGGAGGGCGGAGCAGGGTGTCGCGCTGCGCAAGATGAGAATGATTGCTCTTGCCCTTGGCGCGATGTTCGTCGGTGCCGCCAAAGCGGCATCGACGACCCTCGTTCTTTCGCCAATCCTGGCATGGCCGGGGTGCGCAGCGGACGTCACGCCCTCACGCTCAAATTCAGCGCTGCGGGCAAGCGCGCCGGGCAGCGAACGCGACGGTTCTCGCCGGCCTATCGGACCCCTGCGGTTCCTGAAGGATGCCGACCCCTCGCCTGCCTTGTGGCGAACCGGAGCAGCGAGACACGGTCGCGTTTAGCCTGCTCCGCCGCCGTCGCTTGCTGGCTGCCGCCTGAGCCACTCCGGCAACTCCCTCCCGTCAGCGTGTTCGATGATGTACTCACGAATTAGCCTCCTGACCACCTGAGAAGGCGTCAGATCCTGGCTCGCGCAGATTTCCTCGAAGATCTGCTTTTTTCGGGGGTCGATGAGAATGGTCAGGCGCGCGGTACGATTTTCCATCGAATCACATCAAGTGATAAATAAATTAGAATTGCAAGCATACCAGAGGCGAATACAATAGAGCGCTAATTAACACACAGCAACAATGCCAGTCGAGACATGTGAGCTTGCCCACGTCCGAACCCCCAATCTGCCGCCGGCTTCTTGCGACGATTTCCGTGCCGCATCTTCCGGGAGGCCCGCTGCTTCTCCGCGACGTCCGGCCGCAGGGCTTGCGATGCATTGCCTGAAGCCGTCTGACGTTGGTCGCGTGTGATGACTGCCCGCCTGTCTCTTGACCCGGGGCAGTGGCTGCATCTGGACTGGATCCTCGTGGTGATCGCCGCCTGGCTGCTGATCGGGCTGGCCGGAGTGTTTGCGCTGCGCCGGCTGGCGCTGGTCGCCAGAGTTCTGTTTCCGGCCGGTGGCGCTTGTGGACTACTGCTGTTCGGCGTTGCCATGAACGCGGCGGTAAGCTCGCCCGAGGTCGCGGTGCTGCCGATCGGGCTGCCAAGTCTGCCCTTCCATCTTCGCCTGGATAGCCTGTCGGCGTTCTTCCTGATGATCATTGGTGGCGTTGCGGCCGGTGTGTCGGCGTTCGCGGCCGGCTACTTCCGCAAGGGAGAAGGCACGCCGCCCGGCTTGTTGGCGCTCGAGTACCACGTCTTCCTGGCCAGCATGGTCCTTGTCGTTCTCGCTGACGACGCCTACGCCTTCATGGTGATGTGGGAAACGATGGCCTTGTCGTCTTTCTTCCTGGTCACCGCCAACCACCGCATCGTCGAGATCCAGCGAGCAGGCTACCTCTACCTGCTGATCGCGCATGTCGGCGCTCTCGGCATCCTGTTGTGCTTCGGTATCCTGCAGGCGGATACCGGCGACTACACGTTTGCCAACATGCGCTCGCAGGAGATCTTGCCCAACCGGGCGTCGATCGCTTTCCTGCTGGCGCTGTTCGGCTTCGGCGCCAAGGCGGGCATCGTACCGCTGCATGTCTGGCTTCCCGAGGCGCACCCGGCGGCGCCGTCGCCAGTCTCCGCGCTGATGAGCGGGGTCATGTTGAAGACCGCCATCTACGGTTTGCTGCGGGTCGTTTTCGATCTGCTGGGTACGCCAGTATGGTGGTGGAGCCTGGTGCTGCTGGCGTTCGGCCTGGCGACCGCGCTGTTCGGTGTCGTCTTCGCCGCGGTGCAGGTCGATATGAAACGCCTGCTGGCCTACTCGTCGATCGAAAACATCGGTTTGCTGTTCACCGGCATCGGCCTGGCGGTGTTGTTCTCCACCCAGGGCATGCCGGTGATGGCGGCATTGGCGTTGACCGCGGTGCTCTACCACGTGGCCAGTCATGCTTTCTTCAAGGGGCTGCTCTTTGTTGGCACCGGTGCCGTCCTGCACGCCACTCTCGAACGCAACCTCGGCAAGCTCGGAGGTTTGATCCGTTACATGCCCTGGGTGGCCTGGGCGATGCTGATCGCTGTTCTCGCCAGCGCCGGCTTGCCACCCTTTGGTGGCTTTGTCTCGGAGTGGTTGCTGCTGCAGAGCTTCCTGTTCTCGCCGGACTTGCCGAGTTCATTCCTCAATATGCTGATCCCCGTGGTCGCCGCCCTGATCGCGCTGGTCGCAGCGCTCGCGGGATATACCATGGTCAAGTTCTTCGGGGTCATCTTCCTCGGCCAGCCGCGCGAGGAGAAACTGGCGCAGGCGCATGATGCCGGACGCTGGGAGCGCGTCGGCATGGCGTGGCTGGTCGCCGGCTGTATCGCGCTGGGGATGTTCCCGATTCAGTTCATCTCCCTCATCGATCCGGTGACGCAGCTGCTGGTGGGCGCTGGTCTTGCCGAGAAGGTCGGGACGAGCGGCTGGCTGCTCGCCCCGGTGGCGATCGAGCGCGCGAGTTACGGGCCGGCGATTTTCCTGCTCGGCGTCGCGGCAAGCTTTGCGTTCGCCTTTCTGCTGGTGCGCATCTTCTACCACGGCCGCTTGCGGCGCTCGGCACCCTGGGATTGTGGCTTCCCCTGGCAGAACGCGCGCATGCAGGATACCGCCGAAGGTTTCGGACAACCGATCCGGCAGATCTTCGAGCCCTTTTTCCGTTGGGAGCGCGAACTGCCAACGGCTTTCGATGCCGCGCCACGTTATCGCGTCAGCGTCACCGACCCCTTCTGGCGCTGGCTCTACCTGCCGGTGACCGCCGCCGTCGAGCGTCTGGCGCGGCTGATCGGTCTTTTGCAGCAGGGGCGGATCGCGGTCTACCTGCTGTACAGCTTCGTTACCCTGATCACCGTGCTGCTGCTGGTCGAGCTATGACCTGGCTCGGCGTCTTCTCGCAACTGCTGGAGATCGTCCTGGCGCTGTTGTTGGCGCCCTTGCTCGGCGGCTGGGTCAATCAATGGCGCGCCTGGCTGCAGAACAGGTCGGCGCCCAGCTTGCTGCAGCCGTACCGCTTGCTGCATAAACTGTTCAACAAGGAGTCGGTGCTTGCCGAGCATGCGTCGCCGCTGTTCCGCGGCGCACCGTACATCGTCTTCGGCTGCATGGCGCTGGCCTGCGGGATCATCCCGACGCTGTCGACCGAACTACCCTTGTCGCCGGCGGCGGACGCGATCGCCCTGGTTGGGCTGCTGGGCCTGGCGCGGGTCTTCATTTCGCTGGCGGCGATGGATGTGGGCACCTCCTTCGGTACCCTTGGTGCCCGCCGTGAAATGCTGATCGGCTTTCTTGCCGAACCGGCGCTGCTGATGGTGCTGTTCTCGGCTTCGCTGATCTCGCAGTCCACGTCCTTGACCACCATCGTCGAAACGCTGGCCCATCGCGAGCTGGCGATCTATCCGAGTCTGGCTTTCGCTGGCGTCGCCTTCACCATGGTGTCGCTGGCCGAAAACGCCCGCGTGCCGGTGGATAACCCGGCGACGCATCTCGAACTGACGATGATCCACGAGGCCTTGATCCTGGAGTATTCGGGCCGTCATCTGGCGCTGCTCGAATGGGCTGCGAGCCTGAAGCTCTTCGCCTACTCGTGCATCGGGCTGGCGTTGTTCTTCCCATGGGGCGTCGCCGAGGCGCAGGCGCCGCTGGCGCTGCTGCTGGCGATGCCGGCGCTGGTCCTCAAGCTGGCGGTCGGTGGCGCTCTGCTGGCGCTGCTCGAAACGCTCAGCGCCAAGATGCGCATCTTTCGCGTCCCTGAATTTCTCGCCACCGCGTTCATGCTGGCGGTGATCGGCATGCTCGTCCACATCCTGGTGCGGCCGTGAGATGAGCGAGTTCGTCGCCCAACTGATCAATCTGCTGGCGTCAACGCTGCTCATTCTGGCCTTCGCGATGATCTCCCAACGGCGGATTCTGTCGCTGATTCACCTGTTCACCGCGCAGGGCGCGACGCTGGTTGCGGCGACTCTGGTGGTCGGCTACGCGACCGATCAGCCGCACCTCTACCTGTCGGCGGGCATCACTCTGCTGCTCAAGGTCATCGTGATCCCCTTGCTGCTGTACCGCGTCATCAACCGCCTCAACGTGCGCTGGGATATCGAAACGCTGATCAACATTCCGACGACGATGATCATCGGCATCGCGCTCGTCATCTTCGCCTTCGATCTGGCGCTGCCGATCTCCAGACTGTCGGCCAGTATCGCCCGCGGCACGCTCGGCATAGCGCTTGCCTGCGTGCTGCTCTCGTTCCTGATGATGATTACCCGTGCCAAGGCCGTGCCGCAGGTGATCGGCTTCCTGTCGATGGAGAATGGCCTGTTCTTCGCCGCCACTTCGGCCACCTACGGCATGCCGATGGTCGTCGAACTCGGCATCGCTCTCGACGTGCTGGTCGGCATTCTGATTCTCGGCGTCTTCATGTTCCAGATTCGCGAGCAGTTCGACAGCCTCGACATCAGCCACCTCGAAAAGCTCAAGGAGGACTGACCTGGAAACGCTGTTCTACGTCCTCGGCATCCCCCTGCTTGGCAGCCTGGTGCTGGCGTTTACCGGGCAGCGCGATGGCGCGCGAGAGATCAACGTCGCCTTCAGCCTCGCGACTTTCATCGCCACCTGCATGCTGACCGTGGAGGTTATCTCGGGTGGGCCGCTGTTCGTCTGGAAGCACGAGTTCTTCATTGACCCGCTGAACGTCTTTCTGGTCACCCTGACCAGCTTTGTTGGCCTGACCACGGCCATCTTCTCGCGCCCTTACATGCGCATCGAGCAGGACCACGGCAAGATGACGCCGCGGCGGCAGCGCCTCTACCACAGCATGTACCAGTTGTTCAGTTTCACGATGCTGCTGGCGCTGACCACCAACAACATGGGCATCCTGTGGGTGGCGATGGAGGCAGCGACGCTGACCACCGTGCTGCTGGTCAGCGTGTACCGCACCGCAGCGAGTCTCGAAGCGGCGTGGAAATACTTCATCCTCTGCGGCGTCGGCATCGCCCAGGCTCTATTCGGTACGGTATTGCTGTACATGGCCGCGGAAAAGGTGATCGGCACCGAGGCTGGAGCCTTGTTGTGGACCAATCTCGACGCGGTCAAGACCCAGCTCGATCCATCCATCATCACCCTGGCTTTCGCTTTCCTGTTCATCGGCTACGGCACCAAGGTCGGCCTGGTGCCGATGCACAACTGGCTGCCGGATGCGCACGCCGAGGGACCAACGCCGGTTTCGGCCGTGCTCTCGGGCCTGCTGTTGAACGTCGCGGTCTATGCCCTGCTGCGCTGCAAGGTGCTCACCGACGGGGCGCTGGGCAACCAGCTCGCCGGCGAGCTGATGATGGGCTTCGGTCTGCTGTCGGTGGTCGTGGCGGCGTTCTTTCTGTCTCGGCAGAAGGACGTCAAGCGCATGTTTGCCTACTCGTCGATCGAGCACATGGGGCTGATCACCTTCGCCTTCGGCATGGGCGGCGCCATCGCCAACTATGCCGGCTTGCTGCACATGACGGTGCATTCGCTGATCAAGTCGGCCATCTTCTTTGCCGTCGGGCATGCCACGCAGAAGGCCGGAACACAGAACATGGCCGACATCCGCGGTCTGATCAAGGTCAGTCCGCGGCTCGCCTGGGGGATGATGCTCGGCTCGCTGGCCATTCTCGGGATGCCACCTTTCGGCGTCTTCGCCAGCGAATTCCTGATTCTTACGACAGCCATGCGCGACCACGCGTGGGCCACGCCATTCCTGCTGCTGGCGCTCGGCGTGGCGTTCGCCGCCGTCTTCAGCCGGGTCCAGCCGATGGTTTTCGGTGAAACCTCGCTCAGGAAGACCCTGGGCCACACGCCGGCGCTGCTACCCGTGTTCGCGCACCTTGGCCTGGGCCTGATGCTGGGCTTGTATATCCCGCCGTACCTGAACGACTGGTATCGTCAGGCAGCGGCGATGATCGGGGGATGAGGCGATGCGGATTTCCGGGTTCAGCCTCGATTGCGAACGCCTGCCGGCACCGCTGCCGATCTGGCGGGCAACGGTGCGCGCCGAGACCTGGCTGGTGGTCGCCCGGACGGTGGCCGAGACTGGCGGGCGGCTGCTTGCCCTGTGGGCGTCCGATCGCACGCAGGGCGCGTCGGGTGGTCTCGCGATCTCGGCGGCCTATGTCGTTCGTGACGGCCTGCTGTGGCTCGATTTGCCACTTGCCGAGCGGGCTGCGACCTATCCCGACCTGGTGCGGTTTTTCCCCTGCGCCGGCCGTATGCAGCGGGCGGCGGCCGATCTGGTCGGCGTCACTGCTCAAGGCGCCAGCGATCGACGGCCGTGGCTGAACCACGGCGCCTGGCCTGACGATTACCTGCCGCTGCGCCGGGATGGAGCGCCGAGATCTGCCGCCGCGCCGCGCGAGGTCACCGACTATCCCTTCGTTCGCGTCGATGGCGATGGGGTACACGAGATCCCGGTCGGGCCGGTGCATGCGGGGATCATCGAACCGGGACACTTTCGCTTTTCGGTCGTCGGCGAGAAGGTGCAGCGTCTTGAACAACGCCTGGGCTACACCCACAAGGGAATCGAAAAGCGTTTTACCGAGTTGCCGCCGTTCCAGGCGCATCGGCTGGCCGGCCGGATTTCGGGTGATTCGACGGTGGCTTACGCGTGGGCTTACTGCATGGCGCTGGAGTCGCTGGCGGGCTGCCGGATTGGCGAGCGCGCCACGTGGCTGCGCGCGCTGCTGCTCGAACGCGAGCGGGTGGCCAACCACCTCGGCGACCTCGGCGCGCTCGGCAACGATGCGGCATTCGCCTTCGGGCTGGCCCAGTTCTCCACGCTCAGGGAAGACTGGCTTCGCCTTTCGCACCACGCTTTCGGTCACCGCCTGATGATGGACCTTGTCGTTCCGGGTGGCGTGGCGACGGATGTCGACCAGGCGATGGCCGCGCGGCTATCCGGCCAGTGCGAGCTGATCGAGCGCCAAGTGCAGGAGCTGCAGCAGGTGTACGACGAGCATCCCGGCCTGCAGGACCGCTTTCTCACCACCGGTCGGGTATCGCCGGACCTCGCCGCTCGACTAGGGCTAACCGGCCTCGCGGGTCGCGCCAGCGGCCAAGCCGCCGACCTGCGCTGCGACCGGCCCTGGGCTCCCTATGACCAGCTGGACGTAAGACTCGCGACGCGGGGAGACGGCGATGTCGCCGCCCGCGTCAGCGTGCGTTTTGACGAGCTGCGCGAATCACTGCGGCTGATTCGCGTGCTCCTTTCCCGGCTCCCCGACGGCCGGACGCGCAGCGAACTGCGGCTGCCGACCAAGGTCGCCCTTGGCGCTGGCTGGGTCGAAGGCTGGCGCGGCGAGATCTTCGTCGCCCTCGAATGGGACGGCGAGCAAGGCGCCAACTGCATCCGCCGCTGTCACTGCCACGATCCGTCGTGGCAGAACTGGCCGGTCCTCGAACACGCCATCATGGGGAACATCGTTCCAGATTTCCCGCTGATCAACAAATCCTTCAACCTCAGCTATTCGGGACACGACCTCTGATGTGGCGCATTCTCAAACAGATCGCGAAAAACGGCATCCGCAGCGAAGCGCCACCCGAGTTCAGTGCTGAGCTGCGCGTCGAAGCTGAGCGCATTCAGCACGAACTCCTTGACATTCTTGGCCAGGCGTTGAGCATCCGCCAGGTCGATGCCGGTTCGTGCAACGGCTGCGAACTGGAAATCAACGCCCTCAACAACCCCTGCTACAACATTGAAGGCCTGGGCATCCGGTTCGTCGCCAGCCCACGCCACGCCGACATGCTGCTGGTCACCGGGCCCGTTTCACGACACATGGCGCTGGCCCTGCGCCGCACCTACGATGCCACTCCGGATCCCAAGCTGGTGGTTGCGGTCGGCGATTGTGGTTGTGACGGCGGCATCTTCGGCGAGAGCTACGCGAGCTGCGGGCGTGTCGCCAATGTCATCCCGGTCGATCTCGCGGTGCCCGGCTGCCCGCCGCCTCCGTTCGAGATTCTGCGCGGGATCCTGACGGCCGTGCGACGTTGCCGCGCGCCTTTGTCGAAGAGCCGCATTGCTGACTGAGGCGCGTCCTCAGCACGGCGATCCGTCGCCCCACAATCGGTTGTTCCCAGCACGTGGCATGGAGGGGCTGGAAGCTGACGGTTTGACGCGGTCCCCGGCAAGCGGTGGCGAATCGTCTGCCATCA
Organism: Accumulibacter sp.; assembly: GCA_003538495.1. Next base: position 1,316 of record DPSD01000006.1, on the reverse strand, counting down.
CGAAGGCCGGCACTTGTCCGCCTCCTGCGTCAACGGCCAGAATGGCTGTAGCCCGTTCCCCCGCCCCGCAACACGCCGATCAGCAACGGTTGGTGGGAGCGCCGCGCGCTCGTGTTGGAACGACAGCGGCAAACCGCTCTGCGTGCGGTACCGCCCGGGATCAAGTCAGCGCCATGCCGTCGCCCGCGCACGCCTGGTTCAAGCTATTCCGGTGCTCGACCGGTAGTGTTGCCAGGGTCGAAACGCCTTCCAGCTGCCAGCTGCCAGGCCCGCCATTCCGTGGGACTGACCTTTGCCCAGTTCCTGAATGCCCGCGAGAAAGCATTGGGGTCGTCATATTTCAGGGCCGCGGCGATCGCCGACACGCCAAGGCGTGTGTTATCGAGAAGCTGCTTCGCAAGCTCGTAGCGCGTCTGGCTGACCAGCCGTCGCAGATTTTGTCCATCGGCGTCCAGGCGCCGCCGCAGGGTCCGCTCGTGGACCGCGAACAGCCTGGCGACCGCCTCGCTGGACGTCATGCCGGTCAGCACCATTTGCGGCAGAACACGTTCCACTTGCTCAGCGAAGCCCGTCGGAGCATTGGCCTCTGCCTCGCGAATCGCCTCGGCGACGATTCCGTGGAGCGTCTCGTCGGCATCGTCTACCGCCCTATCGAACCAGGAAGAAGCGAATACCAGCCCCGAAACTTCCGCATCGAAGCTGACGTTTGCGCGGAACACCTGTCGATACGCTGCGCTGCTTTCCGGTGGACCGTGCGAAAACTGTACGCGCAGTGCTTTCCAGGCGGGCCCGCATAACTCAGCCAGGATGGTATAGCCAATAGCGACCGCCGCATCCTGGATCTGGGCGAGCGCCGACGTGCCGTGGCAGTAGACCGAATACCCGAGCATGACGCACGACCGGTCGGGAGCGAGCAGCACCGGCGCCGCACCGCGGTCGTGCAGGTGGAGATGCCGCAGCAGGCTGCGAACGGCCTCGCCGACCGTGGCAGAATTGCGCATCAGGCAGCCGAGCGGGCCGAGGTCGTTCAGACCGAAGCGCTGGCCGACCAGCAGTCCGAAATGTTCGCAGCCGGTGAGCGCGACGCAGGTTTCGAACAGCGATCCGAGATCGTCGACCCGGATACGGCGGTCGGGATCGTCGAATAGCCGCAGGTCGACGCCGGCTCGCGCAAACGCCCGCTGCGGGCTGGCGCCCAAGTCGCTGAGGACGGCCGGAATCGCCATCACTGGCCCGATCCGGACTTCGCCGGGCGCGCTCATCGTCGGCGCAGGCGCGCGTCGCAAGGCGGTCAGGGGGTGCCACGGTGCGGTGCG
>DPSD01000229.1:7712-12862 GCA_003538495.1 Accumulibacter sp. | reverse complement strand
CGGTGGCGCCAGGGGCATCACCGGCACCGAGGTGACCAAGGAGGCGGCGACGCTTGTACTGGACGACGAGTACACTGTTGATGACGCTGGAGATACGGTGGTGGAGGCCAAGAACGCCGGCACGGACAAGGTGTTCAGCAGCGTCACCCATACGTTGGCGGTGAACGTGGAAAACCTTGAGTTGACCGGGACGGGGAGTATCAAAGGCACCGGCAACACTCTTGCCAATCATCTTGTTGGCAATGGAGGTGCCAACACCCTCAACGGTGGTGCGGGGGCAGACTGGATGCAGGGTGGGTTGGGCAACGACACCTACGTGGTGGATCAAAGCAGCGACTACGTCCAGGAGGACGACAGCAGTGGCACCGACACGGTGCAAAGCTATATCAGCTACGGGCTGGGCTGGGCGCTGGAAAACCTCACCCTACTGGGTACGGCGGACATTGAGGGCACTGGCAACGACGGGGCCAACAAGCTCACCGGCAACGCCGGGGACAACAAGCTGGACGGTGGTGCAGGGGCGGACTCGATGGCCGCTGGGGCCGGCGACGACACCTACGTCGTCGACCACGCTGGTGACACCGTCAGCGAGTTGCTGGACGCCGGGATGGATAGCGTGCGCAGCGAGGTGAGTTTCACCTTGGGCGTGAACATCGAGAACCTGACGCTGCTGGGTGACGCCAACCTCAAAGGTACTGGCAACGCGCTGGCCAATATACTGATCGGCAACAGTGGGGTAAACACGCTCACTGGCGGCGACGGCAACGACAGCATTGACGGCGGGGCGGGGGCGGACGCCCTGGTGGGCGGTCTGGGCGACGACACCTACTATGTCGACGCCGCTGGCGACAAGGCCACCGAGGCCGTGGGCGCCGGGGTTGACACGGTATATAGCGAAGTCAGTTGGATACTCGGAGACAACCTTGAAGACTTGGTCCTCGGTGGTTGGTACGTCAACCTGGATGGCAAGGGTAACGCGCTGGCCAACCGCTTGACTGGTAACGACTGGAGCAACGTGCTCGATGGTCAGAGTGGTGCCGACACCTTGATCGGTTTGGGTGGTGACGACACCTATCTGGTTGATCACGCTGGCGACCTAGTGGTCGAAGTGCAGAATGGCGGTAGTGACACGGTGAAGAGCAGCATCGACTACACGCTGGGTAATGATGTAGAGCACTTGTCGTTGCTTGGCACGTTGAACCTCAAAGGCACCGGCAACGCTCTGGCCAACCGTGTCACGGGTAACAGCGGGGCCAACACCCTGACGGGTGGTGGCGGCAACGACAGTCTTGACGGTGGCGCCGGGTCGGACGTGCTGGCAGGTGGCTTGGGCGAGGATACCCTGACCGGCGGTGTGGGAGCAGACAGCTTCCGCTTTGACACGCTGTTCGATCCGATCACCAATCGCGATACGATCAGCGATTACGTCGTGCTCGACGACACTATCCAACTCGAGAACACGATCTTCAGCTCGCTGACGGTGCCGGGAATGCTTGTAGCCGGATGGTTCCGTTCGGGAGCCGGCGTGAGTAGCGCCGCCGACGCCGACGACTATCTGATCTACGACAGCGAATCGGGCGCACTCTACTACGATGCCGACGGCAATGGAGCGGGCGCCGCGGTGCAGTTTGCCACGCTGAGCAGCGGTCTGGCGCTGAGCAACGCTGATTTCTTGATAACCTGATTCGGAGCCGGCTCCTTGCCGCTACGCTGGTCGCTCGAAAGCGCGCGGCGGGGCAGCCGAGTCTTTTTCCGCGCCCAGGGGCATCTGTGCGGTTGGTCGCCTCTGGGCGAGCGCCGAGATTGGCTTCCGTGGAAGCCGGTTTCCGGGCGGTCACCGGCGCAGGTAGGCGCCACGACAGCGACGACATCGCCTACGATCGATGGTCGTGCGCACGGCGCGGCGCTGGCGAGGTTTGTTATTCAGTCCCCGCTTGCTAGACTTAGGGCCGCAATCCGCAATAAATCATCGATCGACAGGAGGCAGACATGAGCAAACGCGCCCTTTGCATGGGTATCAACAATTATCCGGGCACGCACATGGATCTCAGCGGTTGCGTGAATGACGCCAACGACTGGGCGGCCGAACTGGCGGCGCGCGGGTTTGCGGTCAGCAAGCTGCTCGACAGCCAGGCGACCAAGGCGGCGATGGTCAACGCCATCCAGTCGGTGATCGGCGGCGCGGTGAGTGGCGACGTGGTGGTGATCACCTACTCGGGGCACGGCACCTACGTCCCGGACACCAACGGTGACGAGGTCGATGGCCTTGACGAAGCGCTCTGCCCATACGACCTGCAGACCGGCGGTGAGGCGCTGGTCGACGACGAGATCAATACGCTGTTCAGCGCGCGCAAGGCAGGCGTGCGGCTGCTGCTGGTTTCGGACAGTTGCCACTCGGGTACGGTGACCCGTGCCGCCGCACCGGATCCCGACGCCGACGACGCGCCGCGCCCGCGCTTCATGCCGATGGGCAACTGGCTGCCGGCGGACAAGTTGCCGCAGGGAATCAGCGGCCAGCCGCTGACCACGGTGCCGGTCATTTCGGGCGTCTCGCCTTTCGCCGGCGCGCTGTCGCGCATGCTGGGCGATCTGCTGCTGGCGGGCTGCAAGGAAGGGCCGAACAACTTCAGCTACGACGCCAGGATCGGCGGCCGTCCTTGCGGCGCGTTCACCTATTACGCGCTCAAGGCGCTGAAGACGCTGCCGGCCACCGCCACCTACGCGCAGTGGCACGCGGCGATCAACCCGGGGTCGCTGCCGTCGGCATCGTATCCGCAGAGCCCGCAGATCTTCGGCAGCGCCGACGCCCGCAAGCGGCAGATCTTCACCTGAAGTGGCGAGGTCGGGGCGGCCGGGAACCAGCCGACGGCCGCCCTGCCGCATCCTCGGGGACGGCCTTTGGTCCCTGATCGCGGCGATGGTCTTGCGAGACTGCGCGTAGCTCCTGGCGCTGACGAATAGAACTCGATGGAGGCGATGATGCCCGAAACCACCACTCTCAGCCTGACCGGTCGCCAGAGCGACACGCGACAATTGCCGGCACTGCTGCAGCCGGCCCGGCGTACGGCCGGCGAGCCGGACGATCCTTTCCTGCCACCAGGGTTCCTGCAGACCCGCGTCAGTTTCGAGGTTGGCGCTGCCGTCCGCGGGACCGGCGCCAGGGCACAGGAGTACCAGGCCGCGAGCGACGAGGTACTGGTCATCGAACTGGCCGACGGTGGCGTGCTGATTACCAGCGCCGGCAAGCTCAAGGCGGCGCTGGAAAGAAGTCGGCCCGAGCTGATCGGCAGCCATGGCGAGATCCTGTTCGATCGGCTGCGCAGCGAGGGGGCGGCCGCGCGGGGGGTGGTCGGCGATGCGATCGGCGGCCTGGTCAGCCGGGTCTTTGCCCTGACGCTCGGCGCCAGTGGCGATCCAATCCTCGACGCGGCCAGGGAAAAACACGCCGAGTTGAGCAGGGGCAGGGTTGGCAAGGCGTCCGATCTCGGCGTCACCTGGCTGGGAACCAAGGCGCTGATGTGGGCGATCGAGAAGCGGCTCGACCGTCAGCCGGGCCTCTACTGCTGGGACAGCGGACGCAGCAGGAGCGACGGCGGGTCCGACAAGGAAGCACTGGATCGGGCAAGGAGAGAACTGCAGAGGGCGGTCGACCAGCAGTTGCCGGTGCTGGTCTTTGTTCACGGCACGGCTTCGAGTACCCTCGGCAGCTTTGGCGACCTGCAGCTCGATCAGCGCGATGTCTGGCAGGTTCTCGAACGGCATTACGCGGGAGGAATCTACGCCTTCGAGCATCGGACGCTCTCGGAGAGCCCGATCGAGAACGCGCTGCAGCTGCTCGCGGCCTTGCCTGCCGGCGTGCAGCTCAGCCTGGTCTCCCACTCGCGTGGTGGTCTGGTCGCCGACCTGATCTGTCTCGACAAGGTGAATGACCGGCTGATCGAACAGTTCAGGTCCGACCTGCCCGGCACTGGCGACGCCGACGCGGCCGAGGCGCAAGGCGTCAGGGGGCAACTCGAAAGCGCCCACGCCGAGCAGCGCGAGCAGTTGCGCCAGCTGGCCGGCGAGCTGGCGGCCAAGAAGCTGCAGGTGCGGCGTTACGTACGGGTAGCCAGCCCGGCGCAGGGGACGCGGCTGGCGAGCGGCAACCTGGACCTCTTTCTCTCCGGCGTGCTGACGCTGATCGGGCAGGTGCCCTTCTTCTTCGGCAGTCCGTTCTACTCGGCCTTCAAGCGGGTGGTGCTGGAAATCGCGCGCAATCGCACCAACGCCCACCTGGTGCCGGGCATCGAAGCGATGCTCCCCGACTCGCCGATGGCCCGCCTGCTGCGCGATGCGCCGGTGCGCGCCGGAATTGAAATGGCGGTGATCGCTGGCGACATCGAAGGCGGCAACCTGCTCAAGCGGCTGGGCGTGCTGCTGACCGATTTTCTGCTGTTCGACAACGTGGACAACGACCTGGTCGTCGATACGGCGTCGATGTTCGGCGGCATTGCGTCGCAGGCCGGGGCGCGGACGCTGTTCGACCGTGGTGCCGACGTTTCGCATTTCCGCTATTTCAGCAACATCGACACCCGTGGCGCTCTGCGCGACTGGCTGGTGGCCAGGGAGGTCCTGCCGCTGACGGCTTTTCAGCCCTTGCCCGGCCGCTTCGAGGACCTTGAAGCGGCCACCGGCGACGAGCAGGTGGCCGGCGTTTCGCGCGGCGCGGACGACAGGACGGCGAACCTGCCGGTGGTCGTCGTGCTGCCCGGTGTGATGGGTTCGCATCTGGCGGTCGGCGGCAAGGATCGGGTCTGGTTCGACCCGCTCGACATCGCCTCCGGCGGCCTCGGCAAGATCGCCTGGGAGAAATCCGGCATCGAAGCCGAGAAGCTGTTCGACATGTTCTACAGCGGCATCTGCAAGTACCTGTCGACCAGCCACCGGGTCGAGCGCTTCGCCTATGACTGGCGGCAGCCACTCGACGTGCTGGCCGAGCGCTGTGCCGATTTCCTCGAGGGTCTGCTGAGCGAAACCACCCAGCCGGTGCGCCTGCTCGCCCACAGCATGGGCGGCCTGGTCATTCGCGCCTGCATCCACAAGCGGCGGGCGGTGGTCGACCAGCTGATGGCGCGCGACGGAGCGCGCCTGGTGATGCTCGGGACGCCCAA
>DPSD01000229.1:1513-7455 GCA_003538495.1 Accumulibacter sp. | reverse complement strand
CAGGGCGCCTACTCGATGGTCGAAAACCTGCTCGGCAAGGGCGACACGCTGCGTTCGCTGGTTCGTCTCGATGTCACCCACGACATGCAGGAAGTGCTGCAGATCGTTTCGGGTTTTCGCGGCGCGCTGCAACTTCTTCCCAAGCCCGGTTTCGTCGATACCTTCCAGGGACAGCCCGGCGGCGGCGACCCGGGGCAGCGTTTCGACTTCGCCGAGACCTGGAAGGCGTATCAGCCCAAGGTCTTCGATTTCTGGTTCGGCAACGGCAAGTCGGCGACGCCGGATCAGCAGCAGCTCGACGCGGCGAACTGGCTGTGGCGACAGGACGGCGAGGCGACCCCGGCGCTGCCCGAGGAGTACAAGGGGAAGACGACCTACGTCTTTGGCGTGGCGCGCAATACGCCCTGCGGCATTCGCGAGGAAAACGGGCGCCTGAAGATGGTCGGCACGACGCTGGGCGATGGCACCGTGACCTGGTCCTCCGGGCGCATCGACAATGTCGGCAGCTACTACTACCTGCCGGCCAAGCATGGCGATCTGCCGTCCACCCGGGAGTACTTTCCGGCGCTTGCCGAGCTGCTGCGTAGCGGCGCCACCAGCGGCCTGCTGAGCAGCCCGCCGAGCGTGCGTGACGGCGAACAGGCTCGGCCGGTGGTGTACGACGCCGGGCCTCCGACCCTGGACGGTGGCGAGGCGGTGGCCCGCGGCCTGCTCGGCGGTTCGCCGCGCAGCCGGGTCGCGGCGCGAGCGAAGCGCCGGCTCGAGGTGTCGGTCAAGGCGATGGACCTGCGTTTCCTGACCAAACCCGTCCTGCTCGGCCATTACGAGCAGGACTCGATTGCCGGTGCCGAGGCCCTGATCGACCGCGAATTGCTCGCCGGCGACCTCGGTCAGCGTTACAACCTCGGGCTTTACGCCGGGCCGCGCGGCGCGGCGACGGTGGTCCTGCGCGCTCCCACCGAGCAGGAGCGGCGGCGCGGCAGTCTCAGTGGCGCGGTCGTCACCGGTCTTGGCGCCTACGACGGCAACCTCAGTGTCGCCGACCTGACCGAGGCGGTGCGCACCGGCGTCCTGCGCTACTTGCTGCAGGTCGTCGATGTGCTCGGCAAGGACACCCGCGAATTGCCGCTGGCGACGCTGTTGCTCGGCTACAACTCGTCGGCGAACCTGACCGTCGCGGCTTCCGTGGAGGCTCTGCTGCGCGGGGTGATGGAGGCCAATTCGCGCTTCCACGAGACCACGCGACTGGACATCCGTGTCAGCCGACTCGAGATCGTCGAGCTGTATCAGGACACGGCGATCACCGCCGCGTATGCGCTGCGCCAGATGCCCGAACGACTCGCCGACCTGACCCGGCGTTACGGTGTGGCGTTGATCTGCCGGCCGCAACTGGAGGAGGGCCAAGGCCTGCGCCGGCGTCTTTTCGACAGCGGCAACCCGAGCTACTGGCCACGTCTGATGGTCACCGACGCGGCGACGGATCACCTCTCGGCATCCGGTGGCAGCGCCGCCAGGGCAGCTGGCGGCCAGCCGGTGGCGCGCCGGCCGCGCACGGCAATTGCGGAGCGTTTGCGTTTTCTCTACGTCGGCCAGCGTGCCCGCGCCGAGTCGGTGGTCCAGCAGCGGCAACCGGGACTGGTCGAGATGCTGCTCCGGCAGCAGATCCATTGTGCCGTGTGGCAAGAGGATTTCGGTCGCGTGCTGTTCCAGCTGCTGGTTCCGCACGACTTCAAGGACGCCGCGCGACAGCTCGAACGGATCGTGCTGGTGGTCGACGACTACACCGCCAACTTGCCGTGGGAGCTGATGTTCGCGGATGACCAGCGCGCTGGCGGCGAAAGCCTGCCGCTGGCCCTGCGCACGCCGGTGGTCAGGCAACTGGCAGCCGGCCAGTTCCGCCGGCAGGTACGCCAGGGGTTGCAGCGCAAGGCCTTCGTGGTCGGCAATCCCTCGGTCGAAGGATTCGTCGCCGCCTTCCCCGACCCGCAGCGGCCGAACGCCGTCAACCCGCCCGCCTTGCCGTGGGCCGAGCGTGAGGCCTACGAAGTCGCTGGCGTGCTGCAGGGGCTCGGCTACCAGGTGGTGGCGGAAATCGGCAGCGACCGACGCGCCTGCGATGTGCTGACGCGCCTGTATCAGCAGCCCTATCGGGTGGTCCACATTTCGGCGCACGGCATTTTCGACCAGCTGCACGCCGATGAACGGCGGCGCACCGGCGTCGTCCTGTCCGATGGCTTGCTGATTACCGCCGCCGAGATCGAAGCCATGGAAACGGTGCCCGAACTGGTTTTCCTGAGTTGTTGCCATCTCGGCAAGGTGGATGGCGCCGCCGACGACTCGGGAGAACGCACGGTGCGCGACGGCAACCGCCTGGCGGCCAGTATCGCCCGCGAACTGATCAATATCGGCGTCCGCTGCGTGGTCGTCGCCGGCTGGGCGGTAGACGATCAAGGCGCGATGATTTTCGGCAAAGCTTTCTACCAGAGCCTACTGCTCGAGGGTCACGCCTTTGGGCAGGCGGTCTACGAGGCCAGGCGCGCGGTCTGGAATGCCAATCGGGAAGATATTACCTGGGGTGCGTATCAGGCCTATGGCGATCCCGGCTGGCTGGCTGAACCGCGCCTGCCAGGCGGCCGCAGGGACCAGGCCGGCTATGCCGCGCCCGACGAGTTGCTTGACGAACTGGCCAGCCGGCGCGCCAGCCTCTCGCGCGCCAAAGAACGGCAAACGCAGCGTGAGATCGACGCCGAGGTGCAGAGCCTCGAACGCTTGCTGAAGGAGCGCTGCCCGGCGGAATGGCAGCGCTTGTCGGCAGTGCAGTCGGCGCTGGCGGCGCTCTGGGCCGACCTCGGCGACTATCCGCGCGCACATGCCGCCTATGTTGCTGCCGTTCAGGCCGAGGACGGTCGCGGCCAGGTGCCGATTCGCGACATCGAGCAGCTGGCCAACATCGAGGCGCTGATGGGGGAGATGGCTGAAGCGGAGCCTGGCGGGGCGCTGATCGACAGCGCCCTGGCACGACTGAAGGGCCTCGACACGCTGGTCGCGGCGGTGGCCGATGGCGACCACGGGGCAGCGCGGACGGTCAATGCCGAACGCTGCGCCTTGCGTGGTAGCGCCGCCAAGCGCAAGGCCAGCCTGTTTGCGCGCGAAGTGCTGCGCAAAGGCAAGAGTCGCACCGAGATCAACCAGGCGGCGAAAGAGATGAAACGCGCCTTGCAGGAAAGCGCCGACTTTTACGGGACGGGCGAGGGGAGGCCGGGAGAGCCGGATTTCCGACCCTATAACGCCCTCAACCGCCTCGCCCTGGAGGCCCTGCTGCTGCCGCCGGAGGGCGAACGGCAAGCGGCGATCGACCTCGCGCGCCACGCCGGCCGGGCGGCCAGCGATGCTTTCGAGCGCAGTGCCAGCCCCTGGGACGCGGTGATGGAGTCCGAGGCGCTGCTCGTCGAGCGCCTGCTCGATCGTCGTTTGCTGGCCGATGGAGACGCTGGCGCGGCGGTGTTTGACGAGCTTGCACGCGCCTATCGGGAGCGGCTGTCGCATCTCAGCATCAAGCCGAGAGAACTCGATTCGGTCGCTGCCCAGGTTTGCCTGCTGTCCAAGTTCTGCGACGCGCGGCAGCTGGCGAGTGGCGACCCCGGCTGGCAGCGGGCTGCCGACCGCTTGATCGCGCTCGCCGAACAGATACGCCCGGGTGCCTGCCAGCGTCTTGATCGTCCGCTGCGCGAGCCTGCCGACGAAGCGACGGCGGCAGGCCCGGTCGGTCCCGGCAGGCGACGCGCCACGCGCAAGAGCTAGCGGCGGGTCGCTGGCGGACCTCGCGGCGGTCGGCACGCTGGTGTCGGTCGGGCGCCCGCTACGTTCCAGGTCGACGCGTGCTGCCCGGAAAACCGCTGAAGTCGTGTCGCGCGGGGTGACGAAAGATCAGCGAGCGGCCGCTTTGGGACGCATCAGGGTCTACTCGATGCGCTTGACCGGCGGAATCTTCCAGCTGCCGTCGAGGATCGACGGCGGCTTCTCGCGTGGCCAGTACAGGCGGAGCATCAGGATGAACCTGCCGTCCGGCGCCGGCAGCCAGTTGGACTCCTTGTCCGTGCCCGGCGACTCGCGCTGCAGGTAGAGGTCCACCGACCCGTCCCTGTTCGTCGAGAACTTGCTGCGGCTACCTAGCGTGTAGCGGCCCAGACGGTTGTCGACGAAGAAGAAGTCGGCGTTGTACATGGTCAGCGACCAGAAGCCCTCGGCGGGCGGCATCTGCCCCTTGTCGAAATGCAGAACGTACTGGTTGGCGCCACTGTACGGCTGGCCATCGGCGTCCGCTTCGGAGGTCGGATAGACGGCGTCCTGCGGCCGGTTGGCGCCCAGACCAATGGCGGTAATGAACGCCCGCTGCAGGTAATCGGTGCCGTAGACACCGGTCCGGGTGCTGAACACCCAGCCGTTCTCCTCACGGTTTTCGCCCGCTTCGACGCCGGCCTTCATCCACCCCGCGATTTTCTCCTGCGCCAGCCTCGGGGCCTCGGCAAGACCCTTGAGGAGCATCGGGTCGAGTTCCGCCGCCGCGAACTCGTTGCCGGGGATCAGCCCGATCCGGGCCATCCTGGCGACCATCGGCGCATCGTCGGCGCTCGGCGGGTTGGTCACCATCAGCGAAGCGAGCAGCTTGAAGTAGGCTACCGCGTCGAGCCGGTTGACCTGCTCGCGCACCGCCAGTTGCTCGTTTATCGAGGCGTCCACGCGGCCGGCGGTGACGCTGTAGGGCTGGTCGTAAGTGCTCAGCGGAACGGCCGTGAACTTGTCCTGCAAGGCATGTACCGCCTGGTAGTCTTCGGGTGTGCCGCTGGAGTAGATCCGTCCGAGCAGCCAGACGATGCTGGTCGGCGACTTGTACTCGGTGACGCCGGCCGGCAGCTTGCCTTGCCAGCCCGGGCCGGTGATCGCGTACTTCTGGGCGGCGGTACCGGTGGTACGCTTGCCGGGTGCGGCGAAGACCGTCGTCCAGCCATCGAGCATCGGCATCAGGAAGTAGCGGCCCCGCATGTCCGGCTGGCTGACGATCCAGGGTTGCCGGGATACGTCCAGCCATACGGTGGTGTAGAGGGTGTCGGCGTTGGGGGCGGTGACGTCCGTGAAGGCGGCCGTCGGGTACTCGCGCATGCGCACGAATTGGCCCATCGGGGCATGGCTGCCTGCGGGGGCCTCGACGTTGGTCATTACCCGCCGCGTCATCTCCATGGTCACCAGCGGGTAACCGAAGATGTACGCGTCGACAGCGATTTCACGCGCCTCCTGTTCCCTGGCAGCCGCCGCTTCGGCCTGTTGTTGCGCCTGCTGCGCCGACGGGGCTTTTGCGGCGTCCGCGCTGGCTGCTGGCTCGGGGGTCTTCTGGCCGCAGGCGGTCAGGCTCAGGACGGTGAGCGCAAGCGCCGTGAGGCGGCGAGCGAGTCTGGTCTCGATGATCATCGTGGGCTGCCTTTTTTCACTGACCGGTTTGACCCATGGAAGCCGCGAACCCCACGGCCGCTCGGCGAGGTGTTCGGGGGACGGTGGACATGCCGGAAATTATCAGGCAATTCACCGTCGACCGACACGAACTTGCCGCGCTGTCGTGCGCGCTGGTGCGCTCTGGTGCGCTCTGGTGTATTCCTCGCGAATCGGGACGGCGGGAGCGCCGCGACGAGCGGTGACATCGTTTTACTCTGCGCCCCGCGTTCTGGTCAAGTTCTTATCTTCCCGTGGTCGGGCGAGTAGGGGGACTTCCCCCTGCAGGTGAGCGTGCCCGGCGGCGCGCACCAAAACGAAAAGCCGCCCGTGGGCGGCTTGCACTGCATCTACCCGAGATTCGTTGAGAATTCTGGTAGGCGCGATTGGAATCGAACCAACGACCCCCACCATGTCAAGGTGGTGCTCTAACCATCTGAGCTACGCGCCTTCGTCAA
>DPSD01000229.1:0-1138 GCA_003538495.1 Accumulibacter sp. | reverse complement strand
ATCTTGTGCAGGACCGAGTGCTTGCGCGTGGAAGGTGGCCGAGGTGGCGGCGATCAGGCGCTGCACCTTGAGTCCGCCCTTGCGGCGGACAGGGGCGACACCCTTGCTGGTCACGGCCAGTGGTCGCGCTACCAAATGCATGCGCTTGCCCGGTGCAACCCGACGCTCGGCGGCGCGCTTCCAGGTGTTCCTGTAGAATTCGCTACCCATGACCTCTACCCGCATCGAGGCGCCGTGTGGCGCCCCCCGCAGTCTCTTCTCGTACCGCAAGTATTGGGCCAGCCGCTTCGGCACGGCTCCTTTCCTGCCGATGTCGCCAGCCGAAATGGACGAGTTGGGCTGGGACTCGTGCGACATCATCCTGGTTACCGGCGATGCCTACATCGACCATCCGAGCTTCGGCATGGCGTTGATTGGCCGGCTGCTCGAGGCACAGGGCTTTCGCGTCGGGATCATCAGCCAGCCAGACTGGCTGTCGGCCAGCGCTTTCAGGGTGCTCGGCAAGCCGAACCTGTTTTTCGGCGTGACCGCGGGCAACATGGATTCGATGGTGAATCGCTACACCGCCGACCGCAAGCCACGTTCCGACGACGCCTACACGCCGAACGCCGAGCCGCATCGACGCCCCGATCACGCGGTGGTCGTCTATGCGCAGCGCTGTCGCGAGGCCTTTCCCGGGGCCAATATCGTGATCGGCTCGATCGAGGCCAGCTTGCGCCGCATCGCCCATTACGACTACTGGTCGGACAAGGTGCGCCGCTCGGTGCTGCCGGATTCGAAAGCCGATCTGCTGATCTTCGGCAGCGCCGAGCGGGCGATCGTCGACCTGGCGCACCGGCTCGCCGCGGGCGAAAGCATCGCCGGGATACGCGATCTGCGCGGCACCGCGTTCATGGTCCCACGCGGCCAGTTGCCGGGCAGCGACTGGGCAGAAATCGATTCGACCGAGGTCGATACGCCGGGAACGCTCGTCCGCCACCCGGATCCTTACGCGATGACCCCGGCGGGTGGCCCGGACGGCAAGGAAGCGGGGTGTGCGTCGCAATCGTCCGGCGCCGCCGGGCTTGCCGGGCAGCCGCGGACGCAGGTGATCCAGATGCAGTTCCAGTCGCACCTGCGCATGCCGAAGCTCGATCGG
>DPSD01000432.1 GCA_003538495.1 Accumulibacter sp. | reverse complement strand
AAAGGCTCGGTCGTCGCCACCACGATTTCACGCGTCGTTACCTGAATCGGCAGCATCCCGAAGCGGGTTGCGTAGGCACTCGACATCACTTCGGTCACCGCAGTGAAATCGACCTTCAGGGGGTCGATGTGCTGGTACTCGAGGCCAACCCTGCGCGCCAGCCACTCGCCGAGTTCTTCGAGAGTCAATGGCCGATGCGGCTCTTTCTGCGACTTCCATTTCTGATCGGCAATGATCACCAGCGGATGGGCCACCAGACGCTTGAGGCGACTCTCCTTGAGCAGGGCATCGGCGTCGGACGAGCTGACCAGGTCATCTTCAAGCAGGCACTTAAGGACTTCCGCCAGCGTCAGGCGATGTTCATGAACGGTGTTGACGGCTGCTTGGGGCATTTGCAGTGTTCCAGGAGAATGTGCCGGTACTACAGGCGAATAGGGAATGCGAGTTCCATGGAGAATTCTACACTGCCAGCACAGGAGATCCTGGAAGGAGCACCGTCACCGTCGACACTCAAGATCTGAAGCAGGGTCGGGAAGAAAAAGGATGACTCGGGAGTTCATCCGGCCGCCCTCGCCTTCTCGGCACGGTATTCCTCGATCGACAGCTTGCGCAGCTTCGAGGTGCGCCCTTCCTCGTTATGCACGAAGCCGACGCTGGAGACGAAGGGTTCGATGATGTGAATTTTCTGCAGCGGCGTGACGATCAGGAGTTGCAGGTTGAGCTGGGCGAACAGCCGCAAGCCGTATTGCGCCGACTCGTCCGATCCTCGCCCGAAGGCTTCGTCGATGACCACGAAGCGGAATGATCGCGAACGCACGGCGCCCCATTCAAGGCCGAACTGATAGGCGAGGCTCGCCGCCAGAATCGTGTAGGCGAGTTTTTCCTTCTGACCGCCCGACTTGCCTCCCGAGTCGGAATAATGCTCGTGCTCGCTATGGTCTTCGCGCCAGCGTTCGCTGGCGGCAAAGACAAACCAGTAGCGCACGTCGGTGACCTTGGCCGCCCAGCGGCGATCCTGTTCGGACAGACCCTCGCGCCCGCGCAGCCGCTCGATGATCTGCCTGACCTGCAGGAATTTGGCTTCCGAGTATTGCGCATCGTCCGAACCGGTCAAGGCCCCTTCGGTACAGGCGCGCAACTCGCTCTGGAAATCGCGGATGTCGGCGTCGGGCGTCGGCTGCGCTTCGATCGCGATGTAGCGGCCGGGATTGTAGTCGATCTGGGTCAGCGAGGTATTGATGCGTGCGATGCGCTCCTTGATCGTCTCGCGCCACATCGCCAGTTGCGCGTTGAAGTTGGCCACTTCACGGATGGTGTTCTCGTTGAGCAATTCCTTGAAACGCGCCTCGAAGCGCGGCAGGTCGTCAGCCTGCAGCTTGTCGAGCATCTTGCGGTATTCGAAAAACGCTTCGATGCTGGCATCGACCTCGGCGGTGTCGAGCTTGAACTGCTCCTTGTAGGCGACCATAGCCTGGATGATTCGGTCGCGCAGCAAATTGAGCTTGCGGGATTCGGCCTCGATCCGCCCCTGCAGCCAGGCACGCGTCTCGTGTTCGCGATGCTCGCAGGACTCGACGCTGAGCGGATGCTCGCCGAGCGCTTCGTGGCGCATGCCATCGAGGCGATCGAAGTACGACGCCTGCGCCGCCATGCCCGGCTCAAGCAGTAGCGCCTGCGTCTGCTCACGCAACGCAGCGGCGTCGCTTTGCCGCTGCTCGATTCGCGAGCGCTTGTCCCGATGTTCCTCCAGGCGGGTTTCGAGTGCCTTCAGCGCGGCGACCACTGCGTGCAAGCGCTCGCTGAGCTCTTTGAGCAGGTCCGAAGCGGATTCGAGGCAGCGCTTCTCTTCCTGCAGCCTGGCGACCTCGGTCGCCAGCGACGGCCAGTCGATCTCATTGTAGTCGGCGTACTCGTCGAGCCTGGACAAGGCCGTCAGACGCGCTTTAAGCCCGTTCTGTTCGAGCTGGATCCTGCCGATGCGGCTGCCAAGCTCGGCGAGCCGTGCTTCGAGCGTCCTCGCCTTGGCTTCGAGCGCAGCGATCTTGGCGGCGTTGGTCCAGCCCAGCACATAGCGACTGCGGTCGTCGAGGCGGTGGCGATCGTCCTTTTCGTGCCGCTCGCCAGGGGCCTTGATCTGGCCGGCGCGCGTGATCGCCCGCAGTTCACGCCGGAATTGTTCCTGGGTGGCACAGCAGGCGACATCGAAGCGCTGCGCCAGCTCGCGCTCGAGCCAGTCGTAATACGGCGAATCGGGCTTGATCGACAGCTTGCGCGCCAGCGAATCGCGGTGCAGGTCGGGCAGTTCCTTGCGCGAACTCCGGCGTATCCGGAAATAGACCAGGCGCCCCCGGAGCTGGGTCTTGTCGACCCAGGCCGCGATTTCTGGGTAATCGTCATCGGGCACCAGCAGCGACAGGCCGAAGTTGCGCAGCAGTCGCTCGGCGGCACCTTCCCAGTCGCGTTCGTCGTCGCGCACCTGCAGCAGTTCGCCGGCAAAGGGCATCGCCTCTTCGGACAACGCGAGGGCCTTGCACAGGGCGCTGCGCATCAGGACATGTTCGGCCGGAATGTTGCTGCGCCGGGCTTTGAGGCTGCTGATCTCGGTGCAAAGCTGGTCGTGTTCGAGCTTGCCCTGACGCAGGCTGACGCCGTGCTCGGTGAGTTCGTTCTGCAGGCCCGTCTCGCGTTCCCGAGCCTCTTCAGCCAACGATGACCAGCGCTGCCGTTGCTCGAGAAAGCTGCTTTCATCACGGCAGGGAGCTTCGCCGATCGTTCGCAGCAGTTCGGTGAAGCGTTGCGCCTTGCGCTGGCGCGCCTGGCAGTCCTGATCGATGCGGCGAATCTCGGCGGCCAGCCGTTCGAGACGATCGCCGCCGTTCTCGGCGATGTTCTGTTTGAGTTCGGCCTCCTGTGCTCGCTGCAGGTCGCGTTGCGCCTCGGTACGCTTGACCTGCGCATCCTGGCGACGCCAGTCTTCGGCGAGGCCGGTGATGCGCTTGTCGAGCAGCCCGAGCTTGAGGCTGGCGAAGTAGGCTTTGAGCGCTTCGCGGCAGGCACGCAGATCCTCGACCTGTACGCTCAGCGTGCCATGCTGCTCGCCGTTGGCGACCAGCGGCGTGAGCAGCGCCACCTGTCGTTTGGCCTTGAGGACGGCCTCATGCGCGCGATTCAAGTCGTCGAAATGGCCGATCAGCGCCGCGATCCGGGGCTCGACATCGAAAGGTTCGAGCATGTGGCTGCGAACGAAGTCGGTCAGATTACCGACCGACTTCATCGACACCGTCTGATGAAACAGATCCAGCGCCTGTTCGTTGTCGATGCCGAAACGACGCCGGAACCAGGCGCCGTACGGCGGAAAACTGTCGAACACCTCGCTGCCCGGTCGCCGCAGCCGCTTGCGCAGCGCTGCGATGTCCGAGCCAAAATGGGCAAAGTCATTGGCAATCGACAAATCGCGTTCAGCGGCGACGAAGAAACGCGCCGGTTGCCCTTGCGCGTCCTTGATCCAGAACACCTGCGCCAGCGTCACCGTCTGGTCGTAACCGGCGTTGTGAAAGACGCCGAGGATCACCGAGTAGTGGTTATGGTCGCGCAAGGCTACCGGCCGAGCCGTACCGCTGATCTCGTTGCGCTCGGATTTGTAATGGCCGAGCACGTAGGAACGCAGCGTGCGCTCGCGACTGTCGGCGCCGGCAGCCTTGTTGTAGGCGATGCGCTGCGCCGGTACCAGTAGTGTCGTCACGGCGTCGACCAGTGTCGACTTGCCTGAACCGATGTCGCCGGTCAACAGGGCGTTCCTGCCGTTCGGTTCGAGCGTCCAGATGTGGCCGTCGAAAGTGCCCCAGTTGAACACTTCAAGGCGCTGCAGCCGGAAGCCCGAGAGGGTGTCATCGGCGACGAAGTCCAGCCCGAGGCTTTGCGGCTCATTCATGATCTTCTCCTGACTGCCCGGCGAGCTGCCCGCGGTAGCTCGCCAGCCGCTGGTCGAACTCGGCGAGCCACTGCGCATCGACGAAGGCCTTGAGAATTCGCCGCACCTCGACCATCGTCGGCTGCCCGGTCTCGACCTTCAGGCGGCGCAGGAAACCGAGTTCGACCACCTTGCCGAGATGAACGTCGATCTGGTCGATCAGCCTTGCCTCGTTGCTGCCCTCGGGCAGGAACACCCGCATCAGTTCGGCGACCTCCTCGCGCGACAGCACCAGCCGGGTATCGCCGCCGCTCGCGTCGAACTCGGCCAGTTTCTTGCGCAGCAAGGCCAGCAGCAGACTGACCGGAAACGACAGCGGACGGCGTGCAACCAGACGCGGCAGCCGCGGCGTCGAAGCGTCCTCGGGATCGGGACGCGAGCGCAGAAAAGCGTAGCCTTCGGCTTCGTCGAGGACCAGTTCAAGCTTGAGCACCGCGACATAGTCGCGCACCCGCACCTGCAGTGCCAACAATGAATTCCACAGACCGGCATCGCTCTCCTGGTAGATCACCCCCTTGAGCAGGGGAATCACCAGCGCCGACAGCTCATGTGCGGCGGCGTCGCCGGCAATACCGCCTGCCGCTGTCTCCCTTTCGTCCCTTGCCATCATCACCTCAGAAAACTCTCCCGAAACCCAGTATGCGAACCGTATCGATGAACATCTGGAAGACCTCTCCACCGAGGGTATACCAGAAGTCAGCATGCTTGTTCCATCTTCCTCGCCATCGTGTCGTCCCTTACGGAACGAGGAAAGATTCTGCACGACCGTCACAATACCTTCACAGAGGCTGGTTAAGCTCAGCCGATAAGAGGAACCGGGAACGCGCCATGAATCATCAAGGCAGGACGAAACAAGCATGCCCACCATGAATGAATACAGCCGGGTGGACACAGGCCAACTCATCAGCACGCAGCTCATCGCCAGCCGCGGGCACCCGCGGGCGGAACGCCTGATCCCCAAGATCAGGGATCTGCGCGCGCGTGCCATCGCGCTCGAGCAGAGCCACCGCGACGAGATCCACAGCATCGAACCAGGTTATCAGGCCAGCGCTCGCAACCTGCTGCACTATCTGGCGCTGCGCCAGAGCGATCTGCGGCCCTTGCAGGAAGAGCTGACGGCGCTGGGGCTGACTTCACTGGGCGGCCGGGAAGCGCAAATACTGAGCTCGCTGGATGCGCTTCTGGTGGCGCTGCATGCCCTGGCTGGCCGGCCCTGGCAACCCGGCTATCCGCCGCTGTCGCAGTTGAGCATCGATGACGGAATGATCGTTCTCGATCACCACAGCCAGCTTTTGCTGGGTTCCCCGGCCGGCAAGCGCTCGGTGCGCATCATGGTGACCATGCCCAGCGAAGCGGCATCGGACTACCTGCTGGTGCGCAACCTTTTGGCTGCCGGCATGGACGTGCTGCGCATCAACTGCGCGCACGACGACGAAACGGCCTGGCTGGGCATGGTCAACAACCTGCGCAGCGCGGAAAGAGAGCTCGGACGCTCTGCCAAAATCTATGCGGACCTGGCTGGTCCAAAGTTGCGTACCGGCATGATCGGGCCGATCGAGCGTGTGCTCAAGTGTCGGCCGCGCCGCGACCTGCGCGGATCAGTGATCGAGCCAGCCCCGATCTGGCTGACGCCCAGAGATGCAGTGGAGCCCGCTCCTCCCGGCGTGGCCTTGGTCCTGCCGATCGAGCGCGGGGTGCTCGAACAGGCGATTCCGGGCGACGTGATCGAGTTCGAGGATTGCCGAGGAAAACATCGTGAGCTGATCGTGACCGAGCTTCGCAACGCCTCCCGATTGGCATCGTCAGGCAAGACCGCCTATGTCGAAGAGGGAACCCTGGCCCGCCTGGTGCGCGCTGGGAAATTCCTCGCCGAAGGATGCTTCGGCCCCCTGCCGGAGGTCGTTTCGCCGATCGAACTCGCGGTCGGCGACATCCTCATCCTGACGCGCAATGACGTTCCCGGGCGGGCTGCCATGCGCGACGCAGACGGCCGGGTGATCGAACCGGCGCGCATTCACTGCTCGCTGGACGCCGCCTTCGCGGCAGCAAGACCTGGCGAGATCATCCACTTCGACGATGGCAAGATCGGCAGTCGGGTGCTCGCCAACGACGGTGAGGAAATCGTCCTGCAAATTGCCTACACCGGCGTGACCACGGCCAAGCTGCGGCCGGAGAAGGGAATCAATCTGCCCGACACCGAGCTCTCGATGTCGGCCCTGACCGAGAAGGATCTGCACGATCTGGAATTCCTGGTGAAGCACGTGGACA
>DPSD01000380.1:477-26769 GCA_003538495.1 Accumulibacter sp. | reverse complement strand
CCGCCGCTGATGCTGCAGATGCTGTTCATCTACTTGTGCCTGCCTTGCGTGCCGGTGATCGGCATCCGGCTGCCCGACTTTCCGGCGGCCATCGTCGCCTTCGTCCTGAACTACGCGGCGTATTTCGCCGAGATTTTTCGCGCCGGCATCCAGTCGATTGACCGCGGGCAGTACGAAGGGGCGCAGGTGCTCGGGCTCAGCTATTCGCAAACCATGCGCAGGGTCGTCCTGCCGCAGGTATTCAAGCGCATTCTGCCGCCGCTGAGCAACGAGACCATCACTCTGGTCAAGGACACTTCGCTGATTTACGTGCTGGCCATGAACGACCTGCTGCGCGCGGCGCGCGGCATCGTCCAGCGCGACTTCACGACCACTCCCTTCATCGTCGCCGCGGCCTTCTATCTGCTGATGACGCTGCTCCTGACGCTCGGTTTCCAGCGTCTGGAACGGAAACATGCGGTCTACGATGGTTGACGCCATGATCCGCGCACGGGGTATCCACAAGCGTTTCGGCGTGGTCGAGGTACTCAGGGGGGTTTCGCTGGACGTCGGCAAGGGCGAGGTGCTGGCGATCATCGGCCCGTCGGGCTCTGGCAAGAGCACCTTCCTGCGCTGCCTCAACCATCTCGAAACGATCGACCGCGGGCGTATCGAGATCGCAGGCGAAACGCTGGCATCCGACGAGGTCGACGCGCGCAGCCGCTACGCGCCGGATGCCGACAGCCGGCGGATCTGCCGAAGGATGGGAATGGTCTTCCAGCACTTCAACCTGTTTCCACATCTGACCGTCCTGCAGAACATCATCGAAGCGCCGCTCACCGTCAAGCGGCTGCGTCGCCAGGAGGCCATCCCGCAGGCCGAGGCCTTGTTGCGCAAGGTCGGCTTGCTGGAGCAGCGCGACAGTTATCCGTCGCGGCTTTCGGGCGGCCAGCAGCAGCGCGTGGCGATCGCCCGGGCGCTGGCGATGGCGCCGGACATCATGCTGTTCGACGAGCCGACCTCGGCGCTCGACCCCGAACTCACCGGCGAGGTGTTGCGGACCATCCGCGAACTGGCGGAAGAACGGATGACGATGCTGGTGGTGACCCACGAGATGGCCTTTGCGCGCGAGGTGGCGAGCCGCGTGGTGTTCATGGACGGCGGCGAGATCGTCGAGGCGCGCCCGGCGAGGGACTTGTTTGCCGCGCCGGAACATCCGCGCACCCGTGCTTTCCTGGAGAACATGCTGTAGTCGAGACCGCCGGCACGCCGCGGCCGGATCGCTGCCCGATCGGCAAGCCGTGGTCGCCTCATTCAGCGACCAGCGACCCGAAGGTTGCCAGCGAAGTATCTGGTGGCCTGGTGGCCTGGTGGCCAACCCAGTGTCTTCTGGCTACTGGCAGTGGGTGGTACTCGGCGTAAGCGGCAGCATCATGCCTGGCGTTTCAGTGGACTTTGGGCGGTGGCGGGCAAGGCGATGCCGCTGCGGTTCACCCCGTAGACCGGCGCGCGGGTACTTCACCGCCGGGGCCGTGTCAGGCGCTTGCTCGCCACTCCCGAGAATGGCGATCGCCGCTCGCGATGCCGTCGTCGACAGACAGGCCCGCCAGGCGGTCGCCGATCGCGTTAGACTGTGCCCCTTGTCAACCCTCTTGCCCGGCGCCACCGTCCGGGCGCTGTGCCCGCCATGGACTTCCCGATCAAGCCACTGATCACGCTGCTGGCGATCGTCAACCCGATCGGCGTGATCCCGTTCTTCATCCATTTCACGCGCAATTTCACGATCACCCAGCGCCGCAAGACGATCCGCGTCGCCGCCTTCACGGCGTTTGTGGTGATCGCCACCAGTGCGCTGGCGGGGCTCAAGGTGCTGCAGTTCTTCGGCATCTCGCTGGCCTCGTTCCAGGTCGGTGGCGGGTTCCTGTTGCTGAGCAGCGCCATGCACATGCTCAACGCCGAGCCCGCCGAGTCGCGGGCGCAGGACCTCGACGAAGGCGCCAGCCGCGCCGATGCGGGTTCGAGCATCGCGGTGGTGCCGTTGACCATCCCGCTGCTCACCGGTCCGGCGTCGATTTCGACGGTGGTGATCTACGCCGAAAAGTCGCGCCACTTCTGGGAACTCGGGGTACTGGTGGTCTATGGCCTGGTGATCGGTGTCGCCACCTGGCTGGCGCTCTCCGCGGCCGGGCGGATCGGCAAGTTCATGGGTCAGACCGGGATCAACGTGATGACCCGGCTGATGGGCCTGATCCTCGCGGCGATCGCCATCGAGGTGATGGCCGACGGGCTGATCAAGCTGTTCCCGGCGCTCGCCCGCTGATGAGCACTGGCCAGCCGGCGGTGGGCGCCATCCCGCTGACCCTCGCCGATCTCGAAGCGGCGCGGGCGCGCATCGCGCCCGCCGTGCTGGCGACGCCGCTGTGGCTCAACGATCCCTTATCGCGCGAGTTGGCGGTGCCGATCCACTTCAAGCTCGAGAACCTGCAGCCGACCGGTTCGTTCAAGCTGCGCGGTGCGACGCACAAGATCGACCGCCTGCTCGCCAGCGGCCGGGCGCTGCGCGGGGTGATCGCGGCCTCGGCCGGCAACCACGCGCAGGGCGTGGCGCGGGCGGCGCTGGTGAAGGGGCTGCCGGCGACGGTGGTGATGCCGGTCGCCGCACCGCTGACCAAGATCGAAGCGTGTCGCGGGCTTGCTGCCGAGGTCATTCTCGCCGGTGCCAACCTCGAGGAGGCGAAGGTCCTCGCCGAGCGCCTGGCTGGCGAACGCGGGCTCGCCTTCGTCCATCCCTACGACGACTGGGAGGTCATCGCCGGCCAGGCGAGCGCCGGGCTGGAGATCATCGAGGCCTTGCCGGGCGCGACGCTGGTGGTCGTTCCGCTCGGTGGCGGCGGGCTGATCTCCGGCGTCGCGCTGGCGATCAAGCTGCAACGTCCCGAGGTGCGTATCGTCGGCGTGCAGACCGAAACCGTCGCGCCCTACCGTCGCTTTCTCGAAGACGGCAGCCTCGAAGTCGTCTCGCCGTCGGCGCACACCATCGCCGACGGAATCAAGGTCAAGGCGCCCGGGGTGCTCACCCGGCAGGTCATCGCGCGTTACGTCGACGCCATCGTGACCGTAGACGACAATGCCATCGCCGAGGCGATGGTCTGCCTGCTCGAACGCACCCGGACCATCGGCGAGGGCGCCGGCGTGGTGGCGCTGGCCGCGCTGCTCAAGGGCAAGGTGGTGCCGCGAGCGGATGATCGCGTCGTCGTCCTGGTCAGCGGCGGCAACGCCGACATGACGCTGGTCGGTCGCTCGATCGACTACGGGCTGGCCTCGAGTGGCCGCCTGATGAGCCTGGCGGTGCGCGTCGCGGATTCGCCGGGCCGGCTGGCAGCGCTGCTCGGGGTCGTCGCCGAACACGGGATGAACGTTCGCCACGTCGAGCACCGGCGCGGCGAGTTGCATGTGCCGGTGGGGATGACCGAAATCATCATGCAGATCGAGACCCGCGATTTTG
Organism: Accumulibacter sp.; assembly: GCA_003538495.1. The sequence goes on along the minus strand of DPSD01000380.1, from coordinate 23,285 downwards.
CGCACCAGGGCGAGCTGCTCGATCATTTTGCGGCGCAGGGCCTGGACGCCCGCAATCTCATCGCAGCGGCGTTGTAGGCCGGCAGGCGGACGCCGGTGTACGAGAGATGCGTGCAAGATGGAGCGTGGAAAATGACGCGTGCGGCGTGACCACTGACGCCCGCCCCGGGCCATCGCCGGCGCCCGCCAGGGCTGCCGCTCGACCGCTGTGGTTGTGGCTGGCGGTGCGATTTGTCCTGGCGGGCGTGCTGCCCCTGCTGCTGGTTGCGGCGCTGGTGCTGTGGGCGCGCCTGCCGCAGGCGCTGGCCGACATCGAAAGCCGTCATCAGGCGCTGGCGCACGCCATTTCCGGTCAGGTCGAGGTGCACCTGCTCGGGGCCGGCCGCGAGCTGTTGGCCATTGCCGAGCACCTGCGCCAGCGAGATCAGCAACCGTGGTCATTCTGGGCGCGAGCGCTGGATTCGCACGCCGGCGCGGGCGACGTGTTCGCGGCGATCTACGTCGTCGATTCCCGCGACGCGGTGGTCGCCGTCGGGCTGCCCGATGGGCGGCGCGGTCTGCGCGACGAACTGCGGAAGATCGATCTTTCCGGTTCGGCTGTCCTGCGCGAAGCGCGCGCGCGCCAGGAGCCGGTGTGGTCCGAGGTCTTCCTGTCTTCGGTCAGCGCTCGAATTGCCGTCAGCCTGGCGATTCCGCTTGACGGCGAGGCCCTGCTCGGCGAAGTCTCGATCGACCAGCTTTCGGAGTTCCTCGCGCGCCTGCCGGGCGAAGCCGGCCTGTCGACCATGATCCTGGACCGCCGCGGGCAGGTGATCGCGCATTCCCGAGGCAGTTCAGGTCTTCCCGAACTCAACCTCAGCCCGTTGTCGATCGTCGATCAGGGTTTGCAGGGGCGGTTCACCACCCAGGCCTTCGCTTGGGATGGGAAGGAATTCATCGGAACCCTGGTCAGCGTCCCGCAGCTGGGCTGGATGGTGCTGGTCGCGCAGCCGCGCGGCAACGTGCTCAAACCCTTGCTGGCTACCTTGTGGGCGCTGGCGATCGGCGTCCTGGTCGCCCTGCTGTTGGCGACCAGCAGCACGCTGATCCTGGCGCGTGCCTTCGCCAGACGCCTCGATCGCTACACCGCACGGGCCCGCGCGCTCGCCGACGGCGATTACGACCAGCGCTGGCCCACGTCAAGCATCCGGGAATTCGACAGCCTGGCTGAAGGCCTCGATCGCATGTCGCTGGCCATCCGCCAACGCGAGCGGGCGCAGCTGAGCAGCGAGGCGCGCTACCGCTCGGTGATCAGCAGCGCGCCGGTGGTGATTTTCCAGTTTGACGCGCGCGGGGTCTTCTCGCTGAGCGAGGGCAAGGGCCTGACGGGCGTCGGTCCGTTCCCCCGCTCAGCCCTTGGCCAGTCGATTTTCGACCTCTACCGCCACTACCCCGAGGTCTGTGAGGCGGCGCGGCGGGCGATCGCCGGCGCGCCGCAGCATTTCACCGTGCGCATCCGGGACGCCGTCTTCGAGACCTATTTCAATCCGGTGCAGGGGGGCGACGGCGGGGGCGACGACAGCCTGGGGTCGGTGCAGGTGATGGGCGTGGCGCTGGACGTCACCGAGCGTGTTCGCGTTGAAGAGCAGCTGCAGCAGGCGAACCTGGTGGTCGAGAACAGCCCCGCGATGCTCTTTCGCTGGCGCGCGGTGGAGGGCTGGCCGGCGGTATTCGCCTCGCACAACGTCAGCCAGCTGGGCTACTCCGCCGCCGAGCTGCTCAATGGGTCGGTTCACTTCGCAGCGCTGATCCATCCCGATGACCTGCAGCGCGTCAGCGCCGAGGTACGCGGGTACACCGAAAGCGGCGACGACCATTTTCAGCAGGAATATCGCATCGTCAGCCGGGACGGGAGCATCCGCTGGGTAGACGACCGGACCGCGGTCGAGCGGAATGCGGACGGCGAGGTGACCCACTACCTGGGCATCGTCATCGACATCAGCGAGCGCAAACACGCCGAGCACGCGCTGCGTCTCGCCAACCGGCAGCTGCGGATGATCAGCGAGTGCAACCAGGCGCTGATTCGTGCCAGCGACGAGATCGACCTGCTGACCACCGTTTGCGGCATCGTCGTCGAGGTCGGCGCTTACCGCATGGCCTGGGTCGGTTACGCAGAACACGATCAATCCAGGAGCGTGCGGCCAGTGGCGCACGCTGGCCATGAAGCGGGCTACCTCGATCATCTGAACACCACCTGGGCCGACAGCGAGCGCGGGCATGGCGCCAATGGCATCGCCATCCGCAGCGGCCTGCCCTGCGTGATCCAGGACATCGCCAGCGACCCGCGCTTCGCGCCCTGGCGTGCGGACGCTGCCGAGCGCGGCTACGCCGCGCTGTGCGCGCTGCCGCTGCGCCATGGCGACGGGATCCTGGGAGCCCTGAGCATCTACTCGTCGGCACTCGACGCTTTCGACACCGACGAAGTTGCCTTGTTGAGCGAGCTGGTGGACGACCTCGGCTTCGGCATCACCGTGCTGCGGACCCGGATCGATCGCGAACAGGCAGACCGGGCCCTGCGTGAGAGCGAGGCCCGCTACCGGCTGCTCTTCGACAGCAACCCGCATCCGATGTGGGTGTACGACCTGGAGACGCTGGCCTTTCTCACCGTCAATGACGCGGCCGTCAGCAAGTACGGTTACGCCCGCGAGGAGTTCCTGCAGATGACGGTCGTCGATCTGCGGGTCGGCGACGATACGCCGATTCCCATCGAAGATATCGTCGCCGTGGAAGACGTCGATGAGGCGATCGATAGCGCCGGCGTCTGGCAACACCTCAGAAAGGACCGAACGATCATCGACGTCGAGATCGTCGCGCACGCCATCTCCTACCAGGGGCGCCGGGCAGAACTCGTTCTGGCCGACGACATCACCGAACGCCGGCGCTCGGAGCAGGCGCTGCTGGAGAGCGAACTCAAGTACCGTGAACTCGTCGAGAACGCCAACAGCATCATCCTGCGCTGGACTCCCCAGGGCCGGGTGACCTTCGTCAACGAATTCGGCCTGCAGTTCTTCGGCTACGGCGAAGGCGAATTGCTGGGCCGGCACGTGGTCGGCACCATCGTCCCGCCCTACGAGAGCAGCGGCCGCGACCTGCGGATTCTGATGACCGATATCTGCAGAAGCCCCGGGCGCTTCGAGCACTCGATCAACGAGAACATGCGCCGCGGCGGCGAACGGGTGTGGGTCTCGTGGACCAACCGGGCGATCGTCGACGAGCGCGGCGAGGTGGTGGAAGTGTTCAGCGTCGGCTCGGACATCACCGAACGCAAGCGCGCCGAGGAGGAACTGCAGCGCTACCGCGAACACCTCGAAGAGCTGGTCGCCGAACGCACCGACGAATTGCGCCAGGCGATGGCGCAACTGCTGCAGGCCGAAAAGCTCGCCGCGCTGGGCAACCTGGTCGCTGGCGTGGCGCACGAACTGAACACCCCGCTGGGCAACGCGCGGGTGGTCGCCAGTCTGCTCGGCGAGCAGTTTCGCGAGTTTGCCGACGCCGTCGAATCGGGCAGCCTGCGCCGGTCGCAGGTCGACTCCCTGCTCGGCCGCGGGCGCGAAGCGGTCGACCTGCTCGAACGCAATACCGCCCGCGCCGCCGAACTGATCGGTCACTTCAAGCAGGTCGCGGTGGACCAGAGCAGCGCCCGGCGCCGCTCGTTCGACCTGTCGCAGACCGTCGAGGAAATGCTGGTTACCTTGCGCCCCGGTTTCAAACACACCGGGCACCGGATCGAACTGGCGATTCCCGCCGGACTGGAACTCGACAGCTACCCGGGGCCGCTGGAGCAGGTCATCGCCAACCTGGTCGGCAACTCACTGGCGCATGGCTTTGCCGGCATCGACGCCGGACGCATCGACATCGAGGCGCACGCCGTCGGCTCCGATCACGTGGCCCTGCGCTACGCCGACAACGGCGCCGGCATCCCCGAGGCGACGCTCAACCGCATCTTCGAACCCTTCTTCACGACCCGCCTGGGCCAGGGCGGCAGCGGCCTGGGGCTGTACATCGTCTACAACCTGGTGAACGCGGTTCTGGGCGGCACCATCCAGGTCGAGAGCACCCCCGGGGAGGGTACGATCTTCACCCTGATCTTGCCGCGCAGCGCGCCGGACCGCAGCGCCGCGGGTTGATGGGGCGGTGTGTCGCGAGGGGGCGCTGCGGGTCGCCTGGCTCGCCGGCGAAGTGGCAGGTACTGACAATTTTTGTCAGGCGGGTGACGTTAATGGACTGCATCCACCCCGTGCCGCGTGCGGAAAGTCACGCTATTGCGGGCTTTCAGCTCCTGGCACGGAAATTGATACCCGTTAAAGCAACGGATTGTCCGTTGTACTCACTGGAAGGAGTCAAACCATGAAGAAGCTGCAAAAAGGGTTTACCTTGATCGAGCTGATGATCGTTGTGGCAATCATCGGTATCCTGGCCGCCATCGCGATCCCGCAGTTCTCCGATTACACCCGCAAAGGTGAGGACAAGGCTGCGCAGTCGGACGCAAGAAATGTCCTGACCGCGGCTGTTGTCGCCTCGTCGCAGTAACGATCGCAGCAGTAATTCATCTACGGTTTAATGGAGGTCGTATGAAAAAGATTCTTGTTGCTTCAACCCTGGTTGCGGGTTTGTTTGCGTCCGTTGGCGCCTTTGCGGCAGACACGGTTATTTGTGCTGGTGGTGCTGCCGGGCCGGGAGTCGTGCCAGCGAGTGGCACGGCGGGCACCCACTTCATGCTGACGCCGATTGCACCCAAGTGTTCGGCCAATACGAACGTTGCTGGAACCGATGGTACCTCAGGCGCGTGGTACGCCGTCGGTTCCAACTCGGTCAAGGGCAAGAACAGCTTCGGTGGCAACACCAACGGCGGGTCGGTGGCGATAACGGCAGCATGCGCCGTTCCGGGTGGCTGCACCGCGGCCGAGTCGGTGACGGCCCGAGGCGTTGCGAACACGGCGGCAGCGACCAGCTGATCAACGATCCCTTCGTCAGGTTCAGGAAAGGCGTGCTGCTGGCGCGCCTTTCCTTTTCTGGGGCAATGAATGCTGCAGTTCTTCCTGTCTTCGTGGCGCTCCGGTTTTCGTAATCGAGTTTTTTTCGCCGTGCTTTTGCTCGGCGTCGCGCTGGTCGGGGTGGCGTACCTGTCGGCATCGTTTTCCCCCCGCCAGCCTTTGACCGTGGCGCTCGATGTCGGGCTCTCGGGTCTGCGAGTCAGCCTGGTCCTGTTCGCGATCACGCTGGTTCAGGACCTGGTAGGCCGCGAGATCGAGCAGCGTTCGGTGGTGCTGACCTTGAGCTATCCAACCAGCCGCTCGGCCTATCTGATCGGGCGCTATCTTGGCGTCCTTGGCCTGGTCGCCGTGGCTGCGACGATTCTGGGGATGTTGCTGTGGATCGCTGTGATGATGTCCGGGCTCCATTACGAGCAGCAGTTCCGCGTCGAGTTGGGCCTCCCTTTCTGGGTCGCGGTATTCGGGGTGTGGCTCGATGTCGCCGTGGTCGCTGCCTTCACGCTTTGGATTGCGACGCTATCGACGGTGACGATGCTGCCGCTGGCGCTCGGTGCCGTTTTTGCCATCGGCGGCCGCTCGCTCGGTGCCGTTTTCGACTTCGTGTCAAAGGGCGCGGAGGGCCAGGTCGATCTGGCCGCGCGCTACGGTCCCTTGCTCGAGGTCATCCGGTGGGTGTTGCCCGATCTCTCCCGGCTCGATTGGCGTGCCTGGCCGATGTACGGTCTGGCCCCGGATACACCGACCATCGGACTGGCGGGATTGATGGCCGTCGCTTACGCAATCCTGATGATCGGACTGGCGATCCATGCTTTCGCGCGGCGCGAGTTTTCCTGAGATGAGCGGGTTTCGGGCGCCTTTCGGGTTGCTGCTGGCGCTAGTCGGCCTGTCAGCCTACACGGCGGTGGTTCCGGCGCTGTACGCGCGTCCGCGTCCGCCCGTGTCGCCTGAAATGGAGGTGGCGTTGCCACGCTTCGTGCAGGTGCTGATGGCTGCCGGCGACCGCTTTCTAGCGGCCAATCTGGATGCGTTTCGCGCCCTGGTGGTGTCCACGGAAGCGATGAGTGCCGGGAACTACCGCATTCTTGGGATCGTCCAGTCGGACGCCGCCTGGCTCAACCCGGCGCAGGAAGACAACTATTACATTGCCGCAGCCATTCTGCCGTGGGCCGGCGAGGTGGCTGCGGCCCAGTACATCCTGCGGCAGGCCACCGAAGCCCGGCCTTTCGATACCGGTCCGCCGTTCTACTACGCCTTCAACGAACTCCATTTCCTGAACAACCCGGTAGAGGGCGCCAAGTGGCTGCTGATTGCCGCTCGCCATAGCCGGGACGAGATGGAGCAGATCCAGTTGCAGCAGATAGCGGCGCTATGGGCCAGCAAGGGGGAGGACATCGAATTCTCGATCCGCCTGCATCGGGCGATGGCCAGGGACACCAGGCACAAGGCTTTTGCCCGATTCCTCGAAAAACGCGCCGAGCGGCTGGAGAACTTGTTGCGGCTGGATCGCGCGATCGACAGTTATCGGCAACTGGTCGGGCAACCGCCAAGCAGCCTGCAGCAACTGGTGGACAGGTCGATTCTGCCCGCTATCCCGTTGGATCCTTTTTTGATTCCGTACGCGATCGACAGCAAGGGCAAGGCGCAGGTCGTTCAACAGGGCGCAGATGGCTCGGGGAGGGGTTCATGAATCACGCCATTGGCGTCGATGGGATCCGCAAGACCTATGCTGCAGCATGGCGAAAGTCCTCCCGCGAGGCGCTGAGGGGGATCTCGTTGACCATCGCGCCGGGTGAAACATTTGGTTTCATTGGCCCCAATGGAGCTGGCAAGAGCACGCTGATCAAGATCCTGGTGGGCGTCCTGCGGCCAACCGCCGGTAGTGCCAGCCTTTTCGGGCGCGATGTGCGCGAGCCGGAGGCGCGCCGAGGGCTGGGCTTTGTTCCCGAGAACCCCAGTCTGCAGGATTTCCTGAGCCCTTATGAAGTCCTGTTGATGGGCTTGCGTCTGCACGGACTCTGTCTGAGCGACGAGCGGCAACACTGCATGCACTGGCTGGATCGCTTTGATCTCGCCACGGTCGCCGACAACCGCTTGCGGGGTTTCTCCAAGGGCATGTTGCAGCGGACCGCACTGGCGCATGCACTGGCGATCAAGCCGCGGCTGTTGATTCTGGATGAGCCGCTCTCCGGCCTCGATCCCGCAGGCCGCAAGGATGTCGTCGACATCCTCGCCGAGTACAGCCGGCAGGGTGGCACCCTGTTTTTTTCGTCGCATGTCCTGCACGATGTCGAGCGGATTGCCGACCGCTTCGGGGTGATCCGGAACGGTGAAGTGGTTACCGTGCAAGCACCCGGCGAATTGCTACATGCTGAGCAGACGGTGACCGTGAGGTCGGCCGGGAGTGGACCGGTACCGGGATTCGTTCCCGAAACCAACGGGCGATGGCGTGCCGAGGTTCGCCGCGATCAGCTGTGGCAAGCGCTCGATGCTCTCCGCGCGGCGCAGCATACGCTTCTCGAGATTCGCGCGGCCCTGACCCTGGAGGAGGCGTTCTTCCGCTATCTGGAGTTGCCGCCGGCGCCCTCTTCAGCCGAAGAGGCTGACGTCGCACACGAAAGCCAGGCAGATGGTCTCGTGCTCCGAGGTGCCGGAGAGAAGTGATTACTTCGGATCATCGCGGTTTTCCGGAGGGTTCTTTGAACCACTGCTGCAGTGGAGTCGCGCCGAGCCGTCCGACATAGTGTGCAGCAGGGTGGCCGCCTTGGCGTTCCGCCAGGGTATGTTGGTAGTCCGGAGGGGATCGACGGAAGGTGGCAGCGCGCCACAATTCGTTGAAGGCGGTGTGAGCACCGACGGCAAGGAACAGGCCGGCCACCCAGAGGCTTGACCCAGAAGAACGTCGCTCGCGCGCCGGCAGCGTTTGCAGGCAGATGATCAACAGGATGATCAGCGCTGGCGCGCTGAGCCGCAGTCCGAAATCATTCGACGGCCCGAAACGGATCAGCGGCAGCGCCAGCAGGACGAGTATCGCGACCCAGAATTCCGCCCGGGCCGTCCGAACGTGCGGCGCCAGGACAAGTGCCAGAAACAGGAACTCGCAGCTGACGAAAAGGACGTAGGCGCTAAGCGACACATGCTGCCAAGCGGCGTTGACCGTGGTAGATCCTGCGGCCGTTGCCCCACCAGACTCGATGTGCCCGATGTCGATCAAGAGAAAAAGCCCGATCGGCAGGGAAAAGGCAGCTGCCGCGATCAAGGTGCGCCACGGTACGGCGTGCCAACCAGAGTTCCGGATGCCGTTGACTACCCAGAGGGCGGCAAACGGAATCAAGCCAATTGCCGCGAAGGGCGTCCAGACCAGCGTCAGCGGCAGCGCCGCGATAGTAACCGGAAGAATTGCCCTGCTGCCCCGATGGCGAAAGCAGAGCACGGTTGCGATCCAGATTGGCAGGCAGTGATTGGGCGCCCATAGCAGTTGACCGGTAAGCGAGGGGTAGCTCAAGGGGACCCACCATTCAAGGCGCAGCGGAAAGATCGGCAGTAATCCGGTGCTGATCACTTGGCCAAGAAAGTCCATGCCGCTGAAGAATATAGCCAGAAACAAGGACAGGGCCAGTGGCCAGCCAGCCGTTCTGGGAAGCGGCAGAATCAGCAGGAAGATCAGCACCCCGACGGCCGTCCATACGTAGACCGCAAGCGCCGCGTACGCCAGGCCGACGATCTTGCCCAACAGGGCGGGCGGCAGGAAGAATCCAATCGCCGAGCGAAGGATCAGCGGGACGCCGTCGGCTGAAGCGTAGCGCACCGGCCACTCCAGGTTCACCAGGTCACCGAGAACCGCATCACGGATTTCCCAGTCGGTATTGGCATACATGAAGTGGCTGCCGCCGCCAAACGCCGACCACGCGCAACTCGTCGCAAAGATCATCAGGAGCGCCGAGCGCGTGTGCCCAGAGCGCCAGACGACTTGTTTCGACCAGAATGCTCCGGCGAGAAAATAGATCATGGCGGCGCAGAGTAGCAGGGCCACCGGCAGACGAAACCAGCCGAAGAGGAAGATCAGGTTGGGCACGGCCAGATACGCCAGCGCCCAGGCCGTCAGGCCGTCGATATCGCTCGGCTCGCCGATCAGGCTGGTGTCGGCGCCGACCGCTGCGCGCGCGGCGGGGACGACTTCAGTGCCGTTCTGGCCTGACCTGCGATCGCCGGTTTCGTCATTCATCGCCCGGAGCAAAGTTGACGCGCTCCTGCTCGATCACCAGCGGTCGCTTCAACACCTGCGTGTGGATGGCGGCTATGTACTCGCCGAGGATACCGATGAAGAAGAGTTGCACCGAAGCGAAGAAGAAGAATCCGATCAGCACCGGCGCGATGCCGACCGAGAATTGCTCCCAACTCAGCAGTTTGTAGATCAGGTAGGTGATCGCCACCAGCAGGCTGAGTGCCGACAGCGCGAAGCCGGCCATCGTCGCCAGGCGTATCGGTATCTTCGAATGACTGGTGATGCCCAGGATGGCCATGTCGTAGAGCGTGTAGAAGTTGTTCTTGCTGATGCCGCGGCTGCGCCGCGGCTGCACGAAGGGAATTTCCGCGTGCGCGAAGCCGATGTCGGCGATCAACCCGCGAAAATAGGGGTACGGGTCGTCCATCTGGCGGATGATCTCGACCACCGTCCGGTCGTAAAGTCCGAAGCCAGTGAAATTGGCGATCAGCCGGGTGTCCGAGATGCGCCCGATGGTCGCGTAGAACGACTGGCGGACGAAGGTCATCGCGGTGGTATGCGCGCTGCTCGGCTTCACGCCGGCGACCACGCGATAGCCTCGCTCCCACTTGTCGATGAATGCGGGAATCAGTTCGGGCGGCTCCTGGAGGTCCGAAGCCATCGCGATGACCGCGTCGCCGCGCGCCTGCAGCAGCGCGTGGATCGGTGACCTGATGTGTCCGAAGTTGCGCGTGTTGACGATCAGCTTGACGCGTTTGTCATTGGCGGCAATGGCCTTGATGCGGGCGACGGTGCCGTCGCTGGATGCATTGTCAATGAAGATGTGTTCGTAGTCGTACGCGTCGAGGCGCTCGAACTGTGCGCGGATACGCGCGTACAGCTCGTCGACGTTGTCCTCTTCGTTGAAACAGCCGGTGACGACGCTGATCAGCTTCATCGGGCCGCGTCAGCCAAGGTCTGCGGGCCAATGCGCCTGGCAGGCCGTGCCGTCGGCGACCGGGTATCGCCCGCCGACAGGGCCGTGTCGAGCGCGTCCTTCTGGGTGTCGTGCGCGTCGATCATCGGCTTGTCCATGGCAAGAAGGACGCGGGAGAGCACGCTGCGATCCGTTCACAGTCCGCGTTGGTAGATCAGCGCCTTGAGCTGCTCGCTCTCGGCGTAGGGGCTGTCGATCATATCGATCATGAGCGGGCTATTGGCGGCGACGTCGCCCAGCAGCACCTCGCCGCGCATCAGTTCGCGGCACGAGATCTGGCCCTTCTGCAGCGGGATGGCCAGGTAGATATCGTCGTCGCACAGCGCGTGTCCCTGTTTGAGGTCGCGGCGGGCGTAGACGCCGCGGACCAGCGCGTCGAGATACCGGCTTTCCCGGTTCGGGGGAATGCGCTTCTGGGTTCCCGGCGCGCCGCACATCTCGGCGGCCTTCCGGTGCGCCTTGAACCACTCGTCAATCTGGTGCGGCAGGCTGCAGTACGCGGCCGGCAGCATGCCATCGGCGGCGATGTCGATATGCCGCTCGAAGGTGCGCGCACCCTTGGCGTAGGCAATGGTGATTGAAGTCTGCCAGTCCAGGTGTTCGTGCGTCGAAAAACCGATGACGTTGTGCGGATAACGGCGGCGCAGGAAATCGATCTGGTTGAGTTCGAGTTCGTGGTCTTCGGACGGGTAGAGCGAGACGCAGTGGTTGATCGCCAGCGGAATGCTGCGTCGGTGGAAGAACTTGACCAGGTCATCGATATCCTTCAGCGACGACCCGCCGGTGGAGACGATGACCGGCTTCTTGGTGGTCGCGATCTTCTCGATCAGGATCCAGTCGTTGATGTCGGAACTGGCGATCTTGATGAGCTCGATGCCGAGTTCCACACAAAGCTCCACCGAGACCTCGTCGAAAGGCGTCGCCATGGGGATGCAGCCGGCTTGTCGGATGGCGTTGGTCAGCGTCGCGTACTCGAGCTTCGAGAGGCGGGTGTCGAGGGTGCGCTTGATGTAGCGGATGTCCGAACGCTCGCGAAAGTCCCGATGAATGAAGGCGTCGACGTCGCGAAGCTGCAGCTTGATCGCCGCCTTGACGTTGTTGAAACGAACGATCCGCGAGAAGTCCCGGACGATTCGCAGCCCGCGCTGCAGCTTGCCCTGGTGATTGTTCGCTAGCTCGAGGACGAATAGATGCTCAAAGATCTCGGATGTTTGCGAATGGCTCATGCTCTTGCCGGTACGGTGGCGGGTTTTGGTGAGCGCCTTTTCTGGCTCTCCCGAATTTTATACGGATTGCACGCCTGGCGGCTCGACGGCGGTGGCCCGCTTGTGGGCAATAGCAAAGAGCTGGCCAGCGCCGTTCACTCCCGAGAGGTCGATGGCGAAGCCGCTGTTGTGTAGCAGGGCTTCAAGGGCCGGCGTGGTGAAATAGTTGAGATGTTCGCGCATGGCGACGAAGCCAAACGGTGGGAGTCTTCCGAGTTTTATTCGGCTGACCGTACACAACACGTCGGTGGCGATCAGCAGTGGGCGGCTGCGCAGCAACAGACGCAGGCAGGCGTCGCGCCGTGGGCCTGCGGGCGTGGATCGCCAGGTCTCCGCCGGAACTTCGACGTACAGAAAACCATCATCTGCGAGCAGTGTGCCGAGATCGCACAGGTACGCCGTTGGTGCCGACACATGTTCGAGCACCTGACAGCTCAGGATCAGGCTCCAGTCAGTGGGCAGCGACGTGACGTCGGTGAAGTGTTCGATGCGATCAAGCGTGCGGCAGCCGGAAGGATCGAAGACTGCCTTGCGGTCTGCGGCGACGGCCGCGAGCATGTGGCCCTCGTTGCCACCGTGGTCGAGCGCTGAGCTGAAGTGTGCAGGGACGTTCGAACGGCTGAGCACTTCGTGCACCGCCTCGGTGCGCTGTGTCGAACGCGACCAGTCGACCTGCGCGGCATGCTGCCGAGCCGTGTAGAACGGCTCCCAGCGTTGGCGTTCGCGGACGTACTCGGCATCGCGGTAGCCACGGTAGTAGCGTGCCGTTTCCGAGGCGCTGAGACCGCGCTCGAAGAAGCGGAAGCCGCAGGTGTCGCAATACGCCAACTGCGTTACTTGCGGCGGCTCGCCCCAGGCGCGGGCGGCGAGGAAGCCGGAGACGATCTGTGTTTCGTGGCGCAATTGGCGATTGCCGCAGCACAGGCAGCCGCCGGTTGAGCGCCGACGGTGGTCGGCGGTCTCAGGCCGGTGCGTCGCCATCGTAGGGTGACCACAGATTGCGCGCCAGCTCTTCACGCTCAAGGAACGGGTACATGTCCTCGAGCGGCGCCGAGACGATGCGCCCGTCTTCAAGTTGACGTGAGCTGACACGAGGCTCGAACGGCTGCTGTTCGTCGAGAATGACTTCGCAGAGCCCAGGCCCCACGGCGTCTAGGAAGCGCTTGAGCGGCTTGGAGAAGCCGGGCCCACGCAATGAAAACGCGGGAATCCCGAAGGCGTCGGCCACCTTTACGAAATCCGGGAGCGAGACGCCGCTGGCTGGGCCTTCTCCGGCGAGGCGCCCGAAGAAGGCGTTCTGCGAGCTACGGATCGACAGATAGCCGTTGTTGTTGAGCACGAAGATCTTGATCGGCAGGCGGTGCTGCATGATCGTCTGCAGTTCCTGAATGTTCATCATGATGCTGCCGTCGCCGGCCAGGCAGATCACTCGTCTCTGCGTCCCGCGTTGCGCCTCTGCGCCGAGGTAGGCGCCGATGGCTGCGGGCAAGTCGTAACCCATTGACGCACTGCCCGAGTTCGAGAACATGCGCATGCCGCGCTTGATGGCACCGGCCTGAAAGGGAACGATGGTCGCGGTCGCGTTGCCGCAGGCGACGATGTCCTGTCCGTCGAGTTCGGCGAAGAGTGTCTCGACGAAGTGATAGGGGTTGATCTTCTCGCTGCTGCTCTCGCGATGGCGTGGCAGCACGTTCGGGTAGCGCAGCAGGCGCTCCCGGCACCAGGCGAGCCAGCGCTGATGGCTGTTGGTCGGCTGCCAGTCAGCGAGTTGCGCGGCCAGAAGTGGGAGAAAGCGTTTTAGATCGGCAACGATCGCCAGGTCTGCTTGCAGCGTCGGTTTGCCGGTCTCGGCCGGATCGATATCGACCTGAATCTTGTACGCGCGCGGGGCGAATGCCTGCCAGTTGTAGCTGATCTGTCGGATGTTCAGGCGGCTGCCGAGGGTCAGTACAAGGTCGGCATTCTGTACCGTGAAGTTGCCCGCGCGCGTGCCGATGGTTCCGGGACGGCCACAGAACAGCGGGTCGTCGGAAGCGATCAGGTCATGCGTCCACGCGGTGGTGACCGGAATTCCGAGGCGCCGGATGAGCGACTCGAACTCGGCGGTGGCCTTTGCCGCGCGCACGCCACCGCCGGCAAGAATCACCGGCCGCTGCGCGGCGCGCAGACGTTCGACAATCGGCTGCAGATCGCCGGCGGACAGTCTGTCGTCCGCGGCGGGCTCCGGTACCCAGCGACGCAGGCTGTCCGGGGCCACGGTCGCGCTTTGCACGTCGATCGGAATATCCAGCCACACCGGCCCCGGTCGGCCCGTCGTCGCCAGAAGCAGTGCCTGATCGAGATGCCAGGCGATGTCTTCTGGCTGCTCAACGACGGACGCATACTTGCTGATGCCGCGAACCATCGGGACGATTGCGCACTCCTGGTCGCCCAGTTGTCGCAGCTTCGGAACCGGCGTCGTCGCCAGGCAGGTGGCGCGCTTGACCTGGCCCGAGATGACGATCATCGGCACCGAATCGGTCCAGGCGCCGAAAACGCCGTTCAGTGCATTGATGCCGCCCGGGCCGGTGGTGACATTCAGGATCGGCGGCTGCTCGGCGATGCGGGCGTAAGCCTCGGCGGCCATGGCGGCGGCCTGCTCATGGTGGAAGAACACCGGCGCAAGCTGCGGGTGATGACACATCGCGTCGTTAAGGAACATCGCGCCGCCGCCAGTGACGAGGAAGACATGACGATGACCGTTGGCCGCGAGGCGTTGCGCCAGATAGGTGGCGACGGTAATCATTGCAGAGGCTGCGCTGGCGAGACGTACCCAGGCGCAAGGTCGCGCCAGCCGATGACTCGTACGCCGCTGCGCTCATAGGAGTCGCTACCGCCATAAATGAGCCACGGTGGTAGTGCCTCGTTTCCGGCAAAGCGTCCCGAAGTCTGGCCGGCCTGCAGATAATCGCGAGTGAGCGTTTGTCCGGACTTGATCTTCACTGGCTGAACGCGCGTACCGACTTCAAATACCAGGTCAGCTTCCAGGCCGTTGTTGTCGCGCCAGAAATAGAGGTCGGCGGGAAGGCCACGGTTGAAGCGGCTCTTGACGAACTCGCCAACGACCCAGGTTTCGAACAAGGCGCCACGACTCGGATGCAGGGCCAGCACTTCCGGCGCGCGAATGCCGAGTAGCCAGCAAGCAAGCCCGGTATCAAGGAAATACAGCTTTGGCGCCTTGACGAGCCTCTTCCCGAAACTACGGTGGTAGGGTGGCAACAAGAAGACGATGTCGCTCGACTCAAGGACCGAAAGCCAGGCGCGTGCCGTGCTGTGCGAAATCCCGGCTTCCCCCGCCAGCGCGCTCAGATTGAGCAATTGCCCGCTGCGGCCAGCGCACAGACGCAGGAAGCGCTGGAATCTCCCGATGTCCTGGACGTTCAGAATCTGGCGTACGTCGCGCTCGACATACGTTGCGACGTAACTGGCGAACCAGTCAGCCGCCATGATCGGCTGGGTGTGGAGAAGCGGATAGCCGCCCAGCAGCATCATCGAGTCGATGCTCAGTTGCCGCGAAGCGGCGGGTATTTCGGCAAATGCGAGCGGCAGCAGCCGCGTCAGTCCAACGCGCCCGGCCAGCGACTGGGTGACGCCTGCGCGTAGTCCGAACTGCTGCGATCCGGTGAGAACGAAGCGGCCCGGCGCTCGGTGTGTATCGACGATCCCTTGCAGGTAGGAAAAGAGGTCCGGCCAGCGCTGCGCTTCATCGAACACAGCGCCCTGTTCGAAGCGCGCGAGAAAACCGCGTGGGTCCTCAAAGGCGAAAGCGCGTTCGATCGGGTCTTCGAGCGAGACATAAGCCCTATCGGCGAAAACCGCGCGTGCCAACGTCGTCTTGCCCGAATGGCGCGGCCCGGTGATGGTGACCACAGGGAAGCTCTGCGCAAGGCGGTGCAGGGTGTCAGCGAGAACGCGAGGGAGCATTCACAATTTATACAGGACGAAGATTGGGTCGTCAATTTGTATAGAAGGCGGCATGCACCGAATCTTGGCGTTAGCAGCCTGACGGACGTGGCGTACCAAGGTCGTCAGGCAACTGAGTCGTAGTTGCTGGAGCATGATCAAGTCCTTCGCGGATAGTGACGATCATCGCCTTGGTCTGATCAGGCGATGGCGAGAAGTGGCGAGACCTAGCGCAAACCGTCGGATACTCTGGCGCAAGCCCGGCGGTGCCATGATCAACAGCGACTCCAGGCCACGGTGGAGATGCGCAGCTCCTCGTCCAGTGGCCATCACGTAGCCGCCACGCCAAGGCGAGGCGAGGCCGGCGAGCCACCGGCGGGGCGTCAGCAGTGGGTTGGGCCGGTCGTCCAAGACGAGCGGCGAGCTCCAGTCCGGCGCATGGCCTTCGGTGTGCACCAGATGGGAGGCGACGACGATTTCCCCTGCGTCGGGAAAGAAGGCGAGGCGCAGTAACCGGCGCTGTGCGTCGCTCCGCAACTGCAGGTTGTTTGCTGACGTCAGGAAATGCCGCTCGGCAATACCTTCGATGACCCCAGCACGAACTTGCGCAACGACCTCCTGGCTGCGGGATTCCGCCGACCGCGCCGGGCCAGGTCCGGCGAGGATCGGTACGACCGTATTGCCCGCACAACGATAGCCGACGGTTGTTCCCTCGTCAGCGCGGCAAATGGCCTCAAGAAGGCAGGCGACGTACCACGCGCCAGCTTCGTCCAGTCGGCGGCGCCGACGTAGATCGGTAATCAGTCCGGTGCAATCGAGCCCGGTCGGGATCGCCCCCGGGTCATCGGCCCACAGGCCGAGGTACAGTCCTGCGGGGCATGGCGCGTCGTTGATGGTCGCGGCGAGCCGCATCAGGTTGTGCTGGATCGTTGCGCGCCAGCCGATGTCGACGATGGCTGCTGACGAGCCGTCGGCGAGACGGCTCTGGCGCAGGTAGGCCGCCAGCAGGTCGCGACGCTGGCGGGCGAGCGACCTGACCTGGCTTTGCCAGTGGTCGTGCTCAATAAGGCCCGCGAGTTGTGAACCGTGCGGTAACAAGGAGGTCTCCTTGGCGCCGATGGAGGCCAGCAGTTCGCCAGCGGCATCGCCATCGATGCCGTAGTAGGCGAGAGCCGATCCCCAGGTGGCCGCGCCGGCGCGCACGCCGGCGGCCAGGGAAAGTTCGGGCGCCTGCAGATGCCCGGCGGCGGCGAGGGCAGTCGAACGCCGGGTCAGGTGGACGTAGAGCAACTGCGGCGAAGTGATCGAGGCGCCCGCAGCGACCAGATCGGTGACGGTCATCAGAAAGTGACCGTCCCGCGCGAGAAAGGCGAGGCGGTCGAGACCGCGCCGCCGGCTCTCCGACAGCAGCAAGGTGGCGAAGGCGGCGAGAACCGGTGCCAAGGTCACGCGCCCGAGCCTGCGCGCCGCGTCAAGCACTGCGGCTGTCGGCTTCGGCGGCAGCCAAACCTCGGAGCAAGTGGTCGGATCGGGCGCCGCTGGCGCCCAGGAGCTTCCGGTCAATGCCGGCGACCCAGAAAGCGGAGGGCGTCGATCAGGAGGCCGAGCCGGCGTCGCTGGCGCAGCAGCAGGGTGCCGAACGGAGCCAGTTCAAGGGCGACCTGACCCTCCGACCACAGCGCTTCTCGGATTCGCCGCCGCCGCGCTTGCCAGCCATTTTCGTCGTTGTGATGGAGCACCGAATTGTAGCCGTCGCGACCGAAGTCGCGACCGCGCGCACCGACCTCCATACGCTCGATATCGGAGATCCGCGGCGACAGAATAGCCTGCTGCAAACCGCGCATCGCGTCGCGGAAACGGGCGCGGCTGTGCTGGCGGTCGCTTGGTCCGAGTTCGTTCAGATGCTCCAGGATGCCAGCAAAGAACGGGTTGCCGTCGTCACCGACGGCGTCCTGCCAGGCGACGTTGTCCATGTTTGATCCGATGCTCTCGTCGGCGCGCCGTTCGAGCCAGCGGACGCTGGGGATCGCCGGTTCGAGGACGGCTTCGATGAGGTGCCAGTAGCGCAGGAAAGCCGCTTCGGGGACCAGGTACGTGAACTCATCCTCCTCCAGGATCAGCCCCGTAGCGTGCTTGAAGTGCGGAGCCGGCTGGTGGCAGTGGTTGCTGCGTGCGAAGTAGACCCCGTGCCATTCGGCCTTCGGCCAGGTCGCGTCGAGGAGCAGTTGTGTGCGGCCGTATAGACCACTGTCCACCAGCAGCCTGGGTGCCGGGTCCGGGCACAGCGCGTCGAGGCGGTCGCCCAACAGCTCGTGCTGCTCTTCGGCGTGCATCCGCAGGTGTCGCGCCAGCGAGTGATCGCCGAAGAACAGCCAGGCGATGCCTTCAGCGTCAGCTGCGGCAGTCAGGCGGGGCGTGGAGAGTTGCGCGGAGACGAGCGCCGCCGAAGTATCGGGCAGAAATGCGCTGGCCAGAGCACGCAGTGACTGTGCAGCGAATTCGCTACAGAGCGTGCCGATCACCAGTTCGGGGGCATGCAGCAGGGCAACTTTGCTGGCGAGCAGGCGAGAGATCATAAAGTCTTCGTGCCGCGTCGTGCTGTTCAGGCCCATCCGTTGTAGCCAGAGTTCGTGGATCGCCCGGAGGCGAAAGCCACCGCGGGCGCAATAAAGTACGACGGCTGGCGGGTCTTGCGTTGCCGCTGCCACGTAGAGTTCCAGCCGTCTGGCGAACTCGGCGAAGACCGGGCCAAGCCATTCGCGGCCGAAGTCTCGCCGCCGGTCGTCCTGTGTGTTCATGGGTCCGTGCTTAGCGAAACAGATCTTTCAGTCGGCAGAGCACTGCGGCGGCTCCGAAGCGCACCTGGTATCGCCGGCCGTAGCCTGAATCATGCTCGGCAACGGCCTGGCCGTTGCGGAGCGCGTGTGCAGCATGGTGCCAATACGCGCGGTCGCGCTCGAAGGCGCCGCCGCCGACACCTTGCTCGCGGGCACAGGCCCACAGGAACATCTCAGGATGGATCGCCGACAGGGGCATGTCGCCTTGCCGCCAAGCGGTGAACCCGAGCGTAGCGAGCCGTGCCTCTTGCACGTAGAGGAAGCTGTTCTGGCGGTACCAGAAGGCGACGCGCGGGTCATCCCAAACCGCCGAACGGAACAGGTCGACGAGCACGAAGCCGCGCTGGCGGAACTTGTCGGTCCAGTACTCCGGCCAATTCTCGTTGACGTGTCCGGTGCCACCCTGATACGGCAAGGCGGCGGAGAACAGGACGACGTCGGACAGCGAGCTGATCTCGGCAACGAATGAATCGGCACGGTCACTGGGGAGGTGCTCTGCCACCTCGAGTGACATCGCCAGTTCGAAGCGGCGGTTGACGCCCAGCGACCGCGAGAGGTCACGCGACACGAAGCGTTCGCGCGGTATGTACAGCCGTTTGGGGTCAACGTGCTCACCGTCAATGCCAATGATGTCGGTTAGCCCACTCTCCATGCAGACGCTGAGCCAGGTGCCAAGACCACAGCCAATATCGATCGCCGAGGTGGGATGATAGTGGGCGAACAACTTGTCGAGGATGACCCGCGCGGCTGCGAGACTTTGCCGCTCCTGATCGTCGTAGAAGGCCTGCGTATACTTGGTCATTTCGAAGCACGCTCAGGTGATCGCTGCGTAAAGCCGGTAGACGTTGTTCCACCCGTAGTTGATGACACGCCAGAGGAGTGGCCGTGGGCGCCACGCTGCGACCCAGCCAAGATTGCGTGCCGAGAGCAGATCCGCATGGTAATTGTCTCCGAGATGGAGGTAGCCTCCGGCCGGTCGGCACTCGTGCGAGATGATATGTTGAAACAAGCCACCGCAGCGTTTGGTCATGCCGACCTCGGAGCTGACATACACTGCTTCCGCCAGCTCACGAAGGCCGTGTGCTTCGAGAATCGTCGCGATTGTCTGGGCGCGCAGGTACATGTCGGTGACCAGGATTACACGTTTGCCACGCTGCCTGGCGCGATTGGCCAAGGCTACGACGCGCGTATCCGGCGAGATCGCGTTGATCTCGTAGGTCGCCTCGAGATTGATGAGCAGTGGCGCGAGCGACTCGGGGAGGTCGAGCGCATGCAACTGGAGCGCGACGATCCGGTCGTGCTGGCCCTCGCGATCACCTTCGCTATCCCTGGCCGCCCGGTAGATCATGCCAGCCGCCAAGAGTCGGGCCTGGAAGATTTCTGCCCTTGGCCGTTCCAGGCCACGCTGATGGAGTGCTCTGCGGACCTGCTCAGCGATTCGCAGGAATCGGTAGTGCTCTGGTGCGAGGCGTCGGCGCAGGAGCGTGTCGAAAATATCAAGCGACAGGGTGTGAATCGCCGGGCTGTCGGCGAGTTGGTGGATCTGGCTCCATGACGTCGGCAGTGTGGGCATCGCAATCAGCGCGCCAGCCAACGCCCGAGTTTCAGCAGTCCAGTCTTCATCCCGATTCGGCGGACCGTGTGCATCAGCATTTCGAGCATCGATAGTCCGTTATGCGTGCGTGCCAGGTTGACCAACATTCCCAGGCCGAGGCGACCCTCCTCGAGGTCTCGTCGCAACAGGCGGTTGCGCAATAGTGCGTCGTAGCGGATATGCTTGCTTATTCCGTCGTAAAGCGAGTTGCCGTAAACGCCGGTGCTGGTCTCCCGGTGATGATAAAAAGCGAGCGGACGGGGAACGACGCCGATATCGCGAGCAGCCAGGAAGCGCAGGTGGAAATCCCAGTCGCCGAGCACCGGGAGGCTTTCGTCGAACATTCCGATCTCCGCCAGCACCGAGCGGCGGAAGAGGAAGGAGATCGGCGGAAACGAATTCACTTGCGCCATTTCGATAAGATACACACTCATCAAGTCGTGGTTCCAGGGTGTGGTCCGGATAACTCTTATCAGATCTCCCTCGATTACCTCGTCCACTCGGTTGGTATGGGTGACGACTCCGCCGTAAGCCGATTCGGTAGCGAGGAAGGCAGCTGTCGCGGCGAGGAACTGAGGATCCCAGGTGTCGTCGTCATCGTGTATGACGAGCAGCTCTGAGTCAGAAGCGCGGATAGCACAATTGCTCGCTGCTTCCATGCCCAAGCTCTGAGCGTTATGGATCGTCTGGACCTCAAGTTGCTCCTGTCGTGCGGAAGTCGCAATAGCTTCGACTTCCGCCGCATCACCACCATCGTTCACAATTACCCAAGTGAAGTCCCTGAAGGATTGGTGTGAAACGGACGCCATGGCGCGGCGCAACATTACCGGGCGATTCTTCGTGCGCGTGATTACGACGACTCTAGCGCGATGGGCTGAAGCCATGGCGGCGGACTCCGTAAGTGACTGCGAGCGGTGAAACAGGTGTTGCGGCGCCGAGTTTGTTCTCTCCGTTGTTGCGTGGAGAAGGGCTATCCGGGCCGACGGGGTTATCGGTCTTGAAAAGAATCATGCCGGTCGATGCGATTGTCGCGTTTGCCCAGTGCTTCTGATCTCCAACAAGGGCGGCGCCCGAGGCTCCTGGCAAGGTTCGAGCGAACGCGCTGATTTCGTTGGTCCGCAAGGCAGATCTCTTTCCAAGGAGGTCTATTGGCTGTATGTACACGGCGTGGGCGCGCATGCGGACTCCTGCCTACCGCAGCCCCTGGCGCGAAGCGCCGGAACCGTCCGCGAGCGGATCGAGTTGGTTTTCGATGTTGTCGAGCATGTCGGCGTTTACCCCCGGGACGCCGAGGAAAGCGCCGAACCTGCCGTTTGGGAGCCTAAGCAATGGCGCGTTCTCCTTGCGCGCTGCGTGCGTCATGTCCGAGCACGGGCAGTGACGAAGACGCTGAGCCCGCAGGTGTGCCTTGACGCTCTCAGGAATTGGCCCACTTTTGCTCACAAAACCGGACCCGCTTGGTTGTCATGGCTGTGCGCACGAAAATGCCGTGCGCACAGGCATTCCCGAGCGTACTCGCCTTTACACGGCGTCAAGGGGACGCTGCGCCGGGCTGCAAAAACCGCAGCCCGCCCTTGACCCCGCTCCGAGGCGAAAAGCTGGGTCTTGGCGCGCGCCAACGGTGGGTCAATTTTCGTGAGCAAAAGTGGGTCAGTTTTCGTGAGCGTTGAGGCTGGTGTGGCAAGCCGACGAGTGCACTGGGGATAAATCTCTGGTTGTCAACCCGCCGCTCGATCTCATTCACACGCCTGCCGTATCCATCGTAGTGGCGAAGTCAATCGCCAAGACCAAGAATTCTGAGTGTTCTCGAGCGTCTTGCCAAGCGACGCGCACTGCCTTTCCAGCGCGTCAGCTCGTCCTTCCAGCGCGTCAGCTCGTCTTCCCAGCGCGCGAGCTTGCATTTGCCAGAACTTGAACAGCCCGCGATCTACAAGGCAAAGTTCGGCCGCTCCGAGTCTCGGTCCTTCAGCGATCGATCGCTGCCGCTGCTTGACATAGCCAAGGTGGAAACGATAGATCTCGATCTCGCTCGGCCCGGACAGACGCCAACGCAGGTAATCGGGGTCGAACAGGAACTCGTAGGGAATCAAGTACCCGAAAAGCAGGAAATTCAGCGCTGGCAAGCGGTTGCCCTGCGAACGATCGGTGGCCAGCTGGTCGAGACTATTGAGGGCAGCGAAAGCGCATGGGTTGTCACCCAGGAAGACCGTTTCGCGGTCGAACAGAAGAGCTTCCAACCCGACGCTGGAGTTGATGGTCGCGATCCTCGCGCAGCGATTGATGAAGTCGATCGAGTTCGTCGAGCGATCGATAGACGCTTGCTCATCGGAATAATCACGCAGACCGCCCGGGTGTTTTCGAAGCAGCGTCATGTCGCGACCGTAAATGGCGCTCGCAGCTGCGATCAGCCGGTCATTGCTCCAGCCGTTGGCGAAAGCAATGATGTTAGTGTCGTTTTCAACCTGTAGCGGTAGCCCGATCGCGAAGTCCGGGTCGGGCATCGGCTCGCGCAGTGCAGGATTGATAACCAACAGGCTGCGCATTTCCTGCGTCGACAAGAGGGGAGGTTCGTCTGCCTCTCGGTTGGCTTGAAAGCGTTCGAATCGGCGTTGGGCCTCGGTATTGCCGTTTACGCCGGAAAAATCGAAGTAGGCTGTCCAGTGGTAACAGGGCGCACGCAAGGGTCCCAATTCGGCATGGACGACCGGCAGGTCGAACTCGGCAGCGATCGCCGCGAGACTCGGGACGTTGCACCAGCTGAAGAGCGCCTCGATCTGATGCACGGCGGTCGCTTCGACGAGTACTTCGCGTAAAGCTGTTTCCAGCTTTGTGCAGCGCTCGGTGAGAATGCGCTGCATTACCCGGTCGACGTCCGGATCAATCGCTTGCCATGTGGCAAACAGATTGTCGGGAAGCTGATAACGGGTGTAGCGGCTCAGC
>DPSD01000380.1:0-222 GCA_003538495.1 Accumulibacter sp. | reverse complement strand
GCTCGTCCAAGGTTGGGATGTGGAACCCGGCGTAATCGCGCGAATGCGCGGATATGTCCCAGCGTTCCGATCGTACGAACTCCTCGGGAGAGAGAAAGTACTCGGCTGATCCGACGAACGCTACTTCTTGCGGTGTCATGTGCGTGATCTGTTTGTAAAGCACCCACAGATACGAGGCCTCTTGGCCGCGCGCTGCGAAGGGCAGCAGGAACGACAGGAACA
>DPSD01000646.1:8210-8481 GCA_003538495.1 Accumulibacter sp. | reverse complement strand
GATCGACGATCATGTCGATGGCGCCTTTTTCCAACAGGAATTCGGAGCGCTGGAAACCCTCCGGCAGCTTTTCCCGGACGGTCTGTTCGATGACACGCGGACCGGCAAAACCGATCAGCGCCGCCGGTTCGGCGACCACCACATCGCCGATGAAGGCGAAGGACGCCGACACGCCGCCCATCGTCGGGTCGGTAAGAATCGAGATGAAGGGCCGCTTTGCTTGCGACAGCAGGGTCAACACCGCCGTCACCTTGGCCATCTGCATCAGCGA
>DPSD01000646.1:0-7947 GCA_003538495.1 Accumulibacter sp. | reverse complement strand
CGTCTTGGCCATCTGCATCAGCGAGAAGAGTCCTTCCTGCATGCGTGCGCCACCCGAAGCCGTGACGCAGATGAAAGGCAGGCGCTGCTCGACAGCGGCCTGTACGCCACGCACGAAGCGCTCGCCGAGTACCGAGCCCATCGAACCGCCCATGAAGTTGAACTCGAAAACAGCCAGCACCACCGGCAGCTTGTGGATCGCCCCCCTGACGACCAGCAGCGCCTCGGTCTCGCCAGTGGCATCGGTGGCATCCTTCAGGCGCTCCGGGTAACGACGGCTGTCCTTGAAGGCCAGCGTGTCAACCGGCAGCAACTCGTCGCCGATCTCGCTGCGCCCGTCGGCATCGAGCAACAAATCGACCCGGGCGCGCGCATCGATTCGCAGGTGATGGGCGCACTTCGGACAAACATGGCAGTTGGCCGCCAGGTCGGTGGCGTAGAGCACGGCCTCGCAACTCGGGCACTTGCTCCATAGACCTTCGGGCAAGGCCGCCCTGCGTACCGAACCAGCGGCGTTTCTCTTGATCTTCGGCGGTAGCAGCTTGCTCAACCAGCTCATGGCTTTCCTCGCGACGCATTGGTGGCGGCATCCATGGCCTGTCGAAATTCGACAATCAGGGCACGCACTTTCTCACAGGCCTGATCGGCAGACGCTTGTTCAAGTTCTTCGATGATGCGGCTACCAACCACCACCGCGTCGGCAATCCGGGCGACCGCGGCAGCCGTCGCAGCATCACGAATGCCGAATCCGACACCTACCGGAACGCCGGTGCGGGCCCGGATCTCGGGAACGCGAGCGGCGACGGCAGCGACGTCCAGCGCGGCCGATCCGGTAACGCCTTTCAGCGAGACGTAATAGATGTAGCCGCTGGCCAGAGCACCAAGCTGCACGATGCGCGCATCACTAGAAGTCGGCGCCAGCAGAAAGATCGGATCGAGCGCGTGCCGATGCAGGGTCTCGGCGAAGTCGGTCGCTTCCTCTGGCGGATAATCAACCACCAGCACGCCGTCTACCCCGGCATCGTACGACGCGGCGGCAAAGGCATCGAGGCCCATCGCCTCGATCGGGTTGGCATAGCCCATCAGGACGATCGGCGTGTCGTTGTCGTCAGCGCGAAAATTGGCGACCATTTCGAGCACCTTCCGCAGGCTGACGCCCTTCGCCAGCGCGCGCTCGGATGCGCGCTGGATGGTCGGCCCGTCGGCCATCGGATCCGAGAACGGGACACCCAGCTCGATGATGTCGGCGCCGGCCTGAACCAAGGTATGCAGCAAGGGGACGGTCAGCACTGGATCGGGGTCGCCGGCGGTGATGAACGGGATCAGTGCCTTGCGCCCCTGCGCCTGCAGGCGCTCGAATACAGCGTCAATTTTCGCCATGGTCAGAATTGAATGCCCGATTTGTCGGCCACGGTGTGCATATCCTTGTCACCAC
The DNA here is from genome assembly GCA_003538495.1 of Accumulibacter sp. The sequence goes on along the minus strand of DPSD01000646.1, from coordinate 6,513 downwards.
GACCGGAGAGGTTGACCAGCAGGATCTTGTCCTTCGCCAGGGTCGGCGCCAGCCTGGCGGCGTAGGCCAGGGCATGGCTCGATTCGAGCGCCGGAATGATTCCCTCGAGACGGCACAGGTCGTGAAAAGCCTGCAAGGCGTCGGCGTCGGTGACGCTGACGTACTCGGCGCGGCCGCTGTCCTTGAGCCAGGCGTGCTCGGGGCCGACGCCGGGGTAATCGAGGCCGGCCGAGATCGAGTGGGTCTCGATGATCTGGCCGTTCTCGTCCTGCAGCAGATAGGTCCGGTTGCCGTGCAGAACGCCGGGACGACCGGCGGTCAGCGACGCCGCGTGCCGTCCGGTGGGGATCCCCTCCCCGGCCGCTTCGACGCCGATCAGGCGCACCGCCGCGACCGGAATATAGGGATGGAAGATACCCATCGCATTCGAGCCGCCACCGACGCAGGCAATCACCGCATCGGGCTGGCGCGAACAGTGCTCCTGCATCTGGCCGATCGCCTCGCGGCCGATCACCGACTGAAAGTCGCGGACCATCATCGGGTAGGGATGCGGGCCGGCGACCGTGCCGATGATGTAGAAGGTGTCGGAAACGTGCGTCACCCAGTCGCGCATGGCTTCGTTCAGCGCGTCCTTGAGCGTTCGGGAACCGCTGTTGACCGGCACCACCGTGGCGCCGAGGAGCTTCATGCGATAGACGTTGGCGAGTTGCCGCTGGATGTCCTCGGAACCCATGTAGACCACGCATTCCATGCCATAGCGCGCGGCAACGGTGGCCGTTGCGACGCCATGCTGGCCGGCGCCGGTCTCGGCGATGACGCGTGGTTTGCGCATGCGGCGGGCGAGCAGCGCCTGCCCGATGCAGTTGTTGATCTTGTGCGCACCGGTATGGTTGAGGTCTTCGCGTTTCAGGTAGATCTGCGCACCGCCGAGCACTTCCGACCAGCGCCTGGCGTGGTAGACCGGACTGGGCCGGCCGACGTAATGCTTCAATTCGTACTCGAATTCGGCGACAAACTGCGGATCGGCCTGCGCGGCGGCGTAGGCCGCCTTCAGTTCATCGAGGGCGGCGATCAGTGTTTCGGCGACGAAGACGCCACCGTATTGGCCGAAATGACCTCTGGCGTCGGGTAAATCGTAATCAGCTGCGGCCATCAACAATCTCCTTGCGGTGGCGGGCGACAAAAGGTTGGCACAACATCGGACCGGCCAGCTCGCCGCGTCAGGTATGTCTGGCGAGGTGGCGTCGCCAGCAAGTCCGCGTCCGCCCACCCGGGTCCCTGCGCCCACACCATCTCTTCATCACCTTCCTCATCGGCCGCTCGCCGACCCCGCGGTCTTCACCGCGGCGACAAAGGCGCGGATTTTTTCGGGATCCTTGATCCCCTTGCTCGCCTCGACGCCCGACGAGACATCCACCGCATCCGGTTGCACACGGCGCACGGCTTCGCCGACGTTGTCGGCATCCAGCCCGCCCGAGAGGATCAATGGCTTGCCCAGCGAGCGCGGCACCAGTGACCAGTCGAAGACTTTTCCGCCGCCTCCGTAACCGTCGACAAAGGCGTCGAGAAGAATGGCCTGTGCCGACGGGAAGCCAGCCGCGTATTGTAGCAAATCGATCCCCGGTCTGACGCGCGCCGCCTTGATGTAAGGCCGATCGAACTGCCGGCAATACGCCTCGTCTTCGTCGCCGTGCCATTGCAGCAGGTGCATCGGCACCGCCGCCAGGGTCGCCCGCACCACCGCCGGGTCGGCGTTGACGAACAGCCCGACCAGGGTCACAAAGGGCGGCACGGCGCGCGCCAACCGAGCCGCGGTAGGCAGATCGACGAAACGCGGACTTGGCGGATAGAACACCAGCCCGAGCGCGTCGGCACCAGCGTGCACCGCCTGTTCGAGATCCTCGACGCGCGTCAGACCGCAAATCTTGATGCGCGGCGGCAGCTGCACCGGGTGCTGACTCAAAGACCCGGACCGCCAGCCAGGAAGGGTGTCTCGTCGACAGACGGCAGGTCGAAGTGCGGCGGGTAGCTGACCGCGGCGAGATAGAGCCCGGCGGCAGCGAAGGTCGGCGCCGCCAGGCGGCGGTCGCCGAGCGCCAGCAGTTCCGCGATCCACTCGGGCGGACGCTTCCCCTTGCCCACATGCAGCAGGCTGCCAACCAGGTTGCGCACCATGTGGTGCAGAAAGGCAGAGGCCTCGAAATCGAAGACGATCAGCTCGCCGGAACGTCGAATATCAGCTCTGTGCATGGTTTTTATCGGTGAGTTGGCCTGGCACTCGGCGGCCCGAAAAGCCGAGAAATCGCGCTCACCAAGCAACAGCCCGGCTGCTTCCTGCATCGCCGGCAAGTCCAATGGTTGATGATACCAGCCGACCCGGCCGTGCCCGAGACCGCTGCGGTGCGCCCGGTTGATCAGCAGATAACGGTAGCGCCTGGCGTACGCCGAGAAGCGCGCATGAAAATCGTCGCTCACCGCTTGCGCCCAGCGCACCGCGATGGCCGGCGGCAGGAAGGTATTGATCCCGCGCACCCAGGAGAACATCGGCCGGTCAAGAGCGGTATCGAAATGCACCACCTGCCCCAGCGCATGCACGCCGGCGTCGGTACGCCCGGCGCAGACGACGCCAAGCGGCGTCCCGGCGAACTCCTGCAAGGCCTCTTGCAGGGCATCCTGGACGGTGCCGCCACCCGGCTGCTTCTGCCAGCCACGGAAACCACTCCCGTCGTATTCGACAGCCAGGGCGATCCGCATGCCTCACGCCTGCCGCAGACAGAAGATCGCCACGGCGCCGGCGACGACCATGGTCAGCACATCAAACCACGAGAAGCGGTGGTCGGCGAGTTCCAGGAACTCGTCGCTGCTGTTCGGCGGCACCGCCAGCAGGATTCGCCAATCACGAGGACGCGGCATCGTCTCGATGTAACGCAGAACCAGCAACAAGCGGACGACGCCGCGGTCGGGATCGATGCCGCACGCTCGCAGCGGCGCCAGCAAGCGATGCGTGGCGGTCAGCAGATCGGACATCGGCATCCACGCCAGCAGCACCGCGACCGCCATCAGGGCCAGCAGCAGTCTGCCAAGATGTGTCGCGGCTTCCGCCAGCCCTTCGCGACTCGGTGCCAGGCCCCCGCTCCAGACGGGCTCGCCGGCGGTGCCCCAGGCAAGAATGACGAACAGAGACAGAAAAAGCCAACGCGTACCCCATGCGAGCCGGCCAAAGCGCCGCAGGGCCGGCCCGCCAAAGAGCGGCAGAAGCAACAAGGCCGCCGCCAGCGGCAGGCCATCCAGCGACTGGCTGGCGACCAGCGTCAGGAGCCAGACGACAAGATAGGTGGTTGGATGCACAGCAGGGTCACGGCTCGCCGGTCGACGCATGAGAAAGAAAAGGCCGTAGCCCCGGAGGCGCTACGGCCGGCACTGCCTGCCGACGACCTACTCGCGCAGCCCGGCAAGAATTGCCAAGGCGGTTTCGCGTTGCGCCGCGTCGCCATCCTTGAGGACCTCTTGCAGGAGTTCGCGGGCTCCTTCCGGGTCACCCATTTCATGATAGGCCCTGGCCAGGTCGATCTTGGTCTCCACCTCTTCGTTGGAACTGATCTCGGATTCGGCCGCCGCGTCCGCATCGGAAGCAAACGCGGCATCGAGCGTACTGTCGGCCTGTGCGACCGAGAAATCCGGATTGACTACGGTATCCTCATCCTCGTCGGTCTCGAAGCCGGCTACCAACGAATCGGTCACAGCAGGCGCGGCGGCACGGTCATCGGCCGAGTCGTCCAGATCGAGGTTGATCGACGACATGTCGAAATTTGGATGCTGCATCCCCTGGCCGAGGACTGTGGACTCGGTCAGTTTGACGTCGAACTCGAGCGAGTCGATGGTCGCCGAACCGATGTCGAGAATGTCGTCTGGATCGACCAGCGCAATCGCCTGCGTTTCGGCACTCGGATCGCCAGGAAAGTCGGACCCCAGATCGAAATCGAAATCGAGACCGTCGCCGGGTTGCGACGAAGTCGCTTGCAGGGCTGCGCCGATCAACATCGTCTCTTCTGGCGCCATGTCGTCTTCACCGGCCAGCGTCGCATCAACGTCGGCGTCAGCATCGGCCGACGGCAGGGCCTTGGGCAAGGAGGTCGCAAAGTCAAAATCCAGGGCGTCCCCGGATGCCGGATTGGGGAAAGAAAGCGTCGTCTCGAGAAACGGCTCGTCAACGTCGTTAGGAGTAGTGTGCTTGGAATCGTCGGCACCGAGATCGAAATCGAGGTCCGCCAGATCGCTCGCTCCCGTTCTGGCTTCTGCCACCGCGCCGGCGCCGGCAACCGCCTCGCCTGCCGGCCGGGCAGCTGCTTCCTCGCCCTCGGCCAGTCGTGACAGTTCGCCCGGTTTGGTAACCGTGTCGACCCAGGAGTCGGGAACCGCGGCCACCTGAGGCTTGCGCTCAACGAAGATCGTCGCCTCCTCGGCGGCCGGCGCCTCCGGCGCGTCAGGCAGCGGCGGCTGGTCCGTTTTCAGCATGGCCGTGCCAAACAGCGCATTGCGCGGGTCAAGCTGCAGCCCCATCGCCGCCGCTTTTTCCCAGTCGGCGCCAACCCCGCCGGTGGCATTGAAAAGCTCGGCCGCCAGCGCGTCAAATGGCTTGGCATCCTTGCGCCCGAGGTAGATCTCGAGCAGCTTCAGATGGATCGCATAGCGCCCGGGGTCCTTCTGCCTGGCTTCGAGCAGGATCTCCTCAGCCTGCGCATCGCGCCCGTAGGCCATGTACACGTCGGCTTCGGCAACCGGATCGACTTCATCGGTATCGATGCTGCCGGGACCCGCCTGGCTGAAATCCGTCTGCGCCATCGAATTCGAGGTGTCGACACTCTGTCCGCCCGTGCTGCGGAATACCGAGTTGGCAACCAGGCTGTCACCGCTCTGCGGCGCCAGCGTGCTGCTGGTATCCAGCGACAGATCCTCGCCCTGGCGACGCCGCTTGGCCAGCCAGAAGGCGGCGAGCAGTGCGAGGATGCCGCCACCACCGATCATGAACGGCGTGCTGGTCAGCAGCTCTTCCAGGAAACCCGGCTCTTCGACTGGCGGCGGCGCCATCACCACCTTCGCTTTTGGCGGCTCGACCGGCTTGGGCTCTTCCGGCTTGGCGTCGACCTTCGCCTCTGCCGGCTTTTGCTCGGGTTGGGCGATCGCTTCGACCGGCTTGACCTCGCCCGGCTGGTCTGCGGGTTTGTCCGCCGCTTTCGCGGTCATCGCCGGAGCTAGCGCGGCCGGAGGCTCCACGCTGGCGGCTGCCGGAACAGCAGGAGTCGCCTTGCCGACCGCCTGTTTCTCCAGGTCGGCGAGACTCTGGCTCTTCAGCTCGACCAGCCGTTGCAGTTCGGCAACGTTCTTCTCGAGGGTCGCCAAGCGTTCGTTGGCTTCGCGGAGCGCCTTTTCCTTGGCTATCAGATCTTCGTCACTGCGAGCGGACATGCCCGTTGGCTTGCCAGCGGCGGACACTTCGCCTTTCGATACTTTCAGCTGATCCTTGGCTTGAGCAGCCGGCGCCGCCTTGTCGTCGACCCGGGTCGTGATCTTGCCGGCCGCTTGTTGCCTGGCCGCCTCTTCTGCCGCAGGAGCAGCGTCCGCCGCGGACGCAAGCTTCTGGCGATAGGCGCCCCAGTCCGACGACTGCGCGAGCACGACCTGCCTGGCTTCATCGGGCGACACCGCTTCCAGCGTACCCTTGTCGGGTATCGACAAGATCTTGCCGGCACGCAGCCGGTTCATGTTGCCACGGTCGAATGCACCCTGGTTGGCGCGGAACAAGGCCACCAGCATCTGATCGAGCGACACCCCGGCAGGTTGAGTTTCACGGGCGATCTTGCTCAAGGTGTCGCCACGCCTGACTTCGTAGCTGCCACCAGCACCAGCCGCGCCTTGCGGGGCCGCTGGCAGCGGCGGCCGCGGCGGCTCCGCCCTGGCTGCTGGTCTGGCCTCGATCGGGCGCACTTCGGCAACGCTCCTGGCCGGCGCGACCGGCCGGGTGACGACCGCCGGCGGCGCAGCGCTCGCAGCCCTGGAGGCGAACTCGGGGGGATCGAGCAGGAAGGTATAGTCCCGAATCAGGCGGCCCGACGGCCAGTTGAGCTCCAGCAGCAGGTCAACAAAGGGATCGTTGATCGGCCTGTCAGAACTCAGCTTGATGACTGGCTGCCCGTTCTGACCTTTGGCGACCGCGAAGCTGATCCCCAGCAGGGTCGACGAGTAATCGACCCCTGCCCGCTTGAATTCGTCGGGGCCGGCAAGTTGCACCTTCATTCCGGAGAGTTCTTCGCGCGAGGCAAAGACTTCCACCTCGGCACGCAACGGCTGACCGAGGGCGGACAAGACCTTGAGCCTGCCCAAGCCGGCGGCCTCCGCCGTAGCCCAGGGCGCAGCCGCGAAAACCAGGGTTGACGCGACCGCCAAGGCCGAAGTCCGCAAGCTGAATTTGTTTGCTGTTTTACGCATTGTCTTGGCCACGGCGCCACCCTGAGC
>DPSD01000644.1 GCA_003538495.1 Accumulibacter sp. | reverse complement strand
CGCTCGACGGTCATCTGGTCGATCAGGAAACGACGCCGCTGACTCTCGGCGGCACGCCGAAGGCCGAGCTGGCGACGCTCGGGGAAGCGCACGCCACACTGGTCATCGGTCGTTCGCTGCACAAGGCGGCCGACCTTCTGAAAGCGCGCACCGGCGTGGCGGATTTTCGCTTCGACCATCTGCTGGGTCTGGATGCCTGCGACGCCTTCACGCTCACGCTGGCGGCCCTCTCCGGCCAGCCGGTACCGGCGAGTATCGACCGCCGGCGTGCGCAGTTGCAGGACGCGATGGTCGATACCCATTTCATGACCGGCTTCCTGCGCGTCGGCATTGCCGCCGATCCCGATCTACTGGTGGCGATCGGCCAGTTCCTCAGCAGCGCCGGCGCCGAAGTGGTCGCCGCGGTGGCGTCGGCACGTGCCGAGGTACTCGCCGACATGCCGGCAGCATGCGTGCGGATCGGCGACCTCGAAGACCTCGAACGCGCGGCGCTGGCCCAGCGGGCTCAGCTCATCGTCGCCAATTCGCATGCCGCGCAGAGCGCCGAACGCCTGCACCTGCCGCTGCTGCGCGCCGGTTTCCCGCAATACGACTGGGTGGGTGGCTATGCGCGCACCTGGGTCGGCTATCAGGGCGCGCGGCAGGCCCTGTTCGACGTCGCCAATCTCTTTCTGGGGAACCCTCATGACACCCCTGTCCATCGATCCATCTACCGAACCGGCAGCGCCGGCGACGCGCAGGACCGGCCGCCACCTGGCCTTGGCCTGGTCCGCCACTAGCGAGGTGCCGAGCATGTTCCGGGTGGCCTTCGCCAGCAACGACCGCAACACGGTCAATCAGCATTTCGGTGCGGCCACAGGTTTCGCCATTTATGCGCTGGATGGCGAACGCGCGCAACTGGTCGAAGTCGTCGAATTTCTGCCGGAAAGCATGCATGGCAACGAAAACAAGCTGCCGGCGAGGATCGCGATGCTGGCCGGCTGTGCCGCCGTCTATTGCCTCGCGGCGGGTGCATCGGCGGTGAAACAGTTGCTGGCCGCCGGCGTGCAGCCGATCCGGCTCGACGACGAAACCGAGATCGCTGGCCTGTTGCAGCAAATCAGCCTGGCGGTTCGCAATGGTGGCATCCCCTGGGTCGACAAGGCGATACGACAGACTCACGGCGATCGCGACCGCTTCGATCGCATGGCCGAAGAGGGTTGGGACGGATGATGGCCGACCCGTTCGCAACCCGCGCTCGCGTGCTTCGCAGCTACTGCCCAGGCCGTCGCCAGCACCCGCCACCGATCCCCTGCCCCAAACCCGTTCCCGGAGAAACCCAATGAGCGTCACCCTTGCCTCTGCATCCACCATCGAACCCGCAGACGACCCGATCTACCTCACCGACTTCGTCAGGGAAATGCTGCGCCAGACCCGCGCGCTCGACAGCTACGGCCAGTGGGACGGCAAGACGGTCGCGGCAATCCTCGCCGGCTACGTGCTGAGCAAGGAACAGAAGCGCGCGATTCCGACCATCGGCGACCCCGACGAGGTGACGCTGGCGCGCGCCAAGGCCTTCCATAACGCCATCGCCGTGCTGATCGAGAAGGAATGCGGACAGATGGCGGTGCCCTTTGTGCAGATCACCCACGAAGGCTTCGGTCGCGCACTGATCACCGTCGGCAAGCTGGTGGTCATGGATCGTACGCTGCGCGACGTGCATCGCTTCGGCTTCGACAGCCTGTCGAAGATGAAGACCGAAGCCGACAAGCATCTCGCCGTGGCACTGGAGATCATCGGCAAATATCCTGATGTGGCCGGAATGTAAGGAGGCAACATGAGCACGATTACCGGACGTACACGCGGGGGCGACGAGTGGATCCCGCAATTCGTCAGCTTTCTCGATCCACAGAAATGCATCGGCTGCGGTCGCTGCTACAAGGTCTGTCCGCGCAATGTTCTCGATCTGGTCGAGCGCAGCGAGGAGCTGCTGGCCGACAGCGATGAGGATGCCGACGACGACGAAATGATGGTGATGACCATCGCCAACGCCTCCGACTGCATCGGCTGCGGCTCCTGTGGCCGCGTCTGCCCGAAGAACTGCTACACCTACAGCGCGGCCGAAACGTGAACCGAAGGTTTACCCCCAACCCATTCCAGGAGAGCACGCCATGATCCACCTCACCCCCGCCGCAACCAAGGCAATCAACCGTTTCATCAAGGCTGCCGAGAATCCGGTCGCCGGTCTGCGCATTTTCGTTTCCGGCGGCGGCTGTGCCGGTCTGCAGTATGGGCTGCGCCTCGAACAGGACAGGAGCGAGGATGATCTCGAATTCGACATCGGTACTGGCGCCAAACTGCTGGTCGATCCCTTGAGCAGCTCGATGCTCGAAGGCCTGAGCGTCGATTTCGTCGACAGCCTGACGCAGACCGGCTTCAAGTTCAACAACCCGAACGTTTCCGGCGCCTGCGCCTGCGGTCAGTCGTTCAAGGCTTGAGGAGATCAGCATGTGGGATTATTCCGAAAAGGTTCGCGAACACTTTTTCAACCCGAGGAATTCGGGCCCGCTGGAAAACGCCAACGCCATCGGCGATTTCGGTTCGATCAAGTGCGGTGACGCGCTGCGCCTGATGCTGAAGATCAACCCGCAAAGCGAGGTCATCGAAGACGCGCATTTTCAGACCTTCGGTTGCGGTTCGGCGATCGCTTCGTCGTCGGCGCTGACCGAGATCATCAAGGGAAAGACACTCGACGAAGCCCTGACGGTCAGCAACCAGGACATCGCCGA
>DPSD01000645.1 GCA_003538495.1 Accumulibacter sp. | reverse complement strand
CATGGGTCTGCAGACCTGCGTCACGCTGGGGATGCTCAAGGACGGCCAGGCCGGAGAGCTCAAGGACGCCGGCCTCGACTACTACAATCACAATCTGGATACCGACGCGTCGTTCTATGGGCAGGTGATCACCACCCACAAACACGCTGACCGGATCGACACCCTGGGGCAGGTGCGCGAAGCCGGAATCAAGGTCTGCTCGGGCGGAATCATCGGCATGGGCGAGTCGCGCAGGAACCGTGCGGCGCTGATTGCCCAGCTGGCGAACCTCGACCCGGCGCCCGAATCGGTGCCGATCAATAATCTGGTGCCAATTCCGGGTACGCCGATGGCCAATGTCGAGCCGGTCGATAGCTTCGAGTTTGTACGCACGCTGGCTGCGGCGCGGATCACCATGCCGACCAGTTTTGTCCGTCTGTCGGCTGGGCGGCAGGAGATGTCCGACGAACTGCAGGCGCTCTGTTTTCTCGCCGGCGCCAATTCAATCTTCTACGGTGACAAGTTGCTGACCACCGGCAACCCGGAAGCCGATCGCGACGAGGCGCTGTTCGGAAAGCTCGGACTGCGGCCGATCTAGCGGATGGTCCGGTCAACACCGTTCGCCGTCGGCCTGCCCGACGGCGCCGAGCATCCACGCCAGACTTCCGACCAGCACGCGCTGAACGCTGCCTGGTGCCGGTCGAGGTGAAGCGACCGGCCAGTCGTCCATGACGCCAGTGGCACCTTTGGTCGATCAGCGCCAGGTGCGAAGGAATTTTGCGCGCGCCGCGCGGACCTACGACGAGGTGGCGGTGTTGCAGCGCGAAATCGGCAGCCGCATGCTGGAGCGACTCGACTATGTACGCATCGAGCCGGAATGCGTTCTCGATCTCGGTTGCGGGACCGGCGCCAGCCTGACCGCGCTGCACCAACGGTACCCTGACGCGCGGCTGATCGGTGCCGATCTCAGTGCACCGATGCTGCAGGCAAGCCGGGCACAGCGCTCACGTTTGCGCTGGTTGCTGCCATTCCTGCGCGGCCACGACACGCCGCTGGTGGCGGCCGACGCGACCCTGCTGCCGTTCGCCCCGCGGTCGATCAGCCTGCTCTGGTCGAACCTGATGCTGCACTGGCTTGACGACCCGCTGGCGGCATTTCGCGAGGCATACCGGTTGCTCGACGTCGGCGGCCTGCTGATGTTCTCGACCTTCGGGCCCGACACCTTGAAGGAACTGCGTGCCAGTTTCAGCGATGGCTACGCGCACACCCAGCACTTCACCGACCTGCACGACTATGGCGACATGCTGCTCGCGTGCGGCTTTGCCGACCCGGTGATGGATGCGGAAGTGCTGACCATGACCTATCCGGGCGTCGACGCTTTGCTCGCCGATCTGCGCCAGAGCGGCTCGGCGTGCGCCATGCAAGACCGCCGCCGAGGCCTGACCGGGCGCGCGCAGTGGGCAGGCGCCCGGGCGGCGTATGCCCGGCTGTCCCGCGACGGCCGCTTGCCGGCGACGGTCGAAGTGGTCTACGGTCACGCCTGGAAAGCGCAGGCGAAACAGCTGCCGGACGGGCGAAAGATTGTCCGCTTCGACCCGCAACAGCGCGGCCGCTGATCCGCCGACGATCCCGCAGCAGGCCCCCCGGGCGCGCCGCGGCGCAGGGGCGACGCCCCTGCCAACCCGCTTGAGCACCCGCCAGACCGCCAGCCAAACGGGCGCTAGAGGAAAAACTCTTCGAGCCGGACAAAGACCTCGTGCTCGGCACCGTGCCGACGGACCGCGAGAACGTCCTCAAGCTTCTCTACCTGCTTGACCATCTGGTCGAGGCGCTCGTCTTCGTTGACCAGCAACCAGATGCGACTGGTCACCCCGCTACCGACCGGCATCACCAGGATGCCCTCGACGTTGTAGGCGCGGCGAGAAAACAGACCGACGACGTGCGACATGACACCGGCGTGATTGTTGACATCCAGTTCGAGCACCGTGCGAGCCAGCGCCTGGTTTTCCATTCGTGAGATCGAGTTCATCAGTCAGCCTCCAATCATGTCCTTGTTGGCGGCACCCGGCGGCACCATCGGTAAGACCTGTTCGTCGATCGCGATGCTGACGTGGATCAGCATCGGACCGGGTGCCGACAGCGCCTTGGCCAGCGCCGCGCGCGGATCACTTTCCTGATCGAGGTCGACGGCTGCCATCCCGAAGCCCTCGGCGACCCTGACGAAGTCGGGCATGCCCTTGAACTTCGACGCGTAAATCCGCTCGCCGTAGAACATCGTCTGCTGCTGGAAGACCAGACCCAGCGATGAATTGTTCATCAGCACGATCTTGACATTGACCTGCTCCTCGGCGGCGGTGACCAGTTCCTGGATGTTCATCAGGATGCTGCCGTCGCCGGTAAAACAGACGACCGTCCGGTCCGGCTCGGCCAGCGCCGCGCCGATTGCCGCCGGCATCCCGAAGCCCATCGTTCCCAGGCCGCCGGACGTCAGCCACTGCCGCGGCCGGCGCAGGGGATACGCCTGCGCCACCCACATCTGGTGCTGCCCGACGTCGGTGGTGATCGTCGCGTGATCGTCGAGGCAATCGGCCACCGCCCGGATCAGCCCATAGGGCGTGCGCGGGTCGTCGATCCCGGGCATGCGCAGCGGATACGCCTCCTTCAAGCTTCCGACGCGCGACAGCCAGACCTCTCGCCGCTGCGTCTCGATGCTCGGCAGCAGCGCCTGCAGGACCGCGCGGACGTCACCGGCGATACCGATGTGCGCGGTCTTGATCTTGTCGAGTTCCGACGGATCGATGTCGATATGGACAATCCTCGCCTGCGGACAGAAGCCCGCTACCTTGCCCGTCGCCCGGTCGTCGAAACGAGCGCCGACGGCAATCAGCAGATCGCACTCGTCGAGCGCGAGGTTGGTGCAGCGTGCACCGTGCATGCCGAGCATGCCCAGCGACAAGGGATGGTCGACGGCCATCGCACCGAGCGCCATCAAGGTCATCACCGTCGGCAGCCCGGCCTTTTCGGCCAGCGCCACGGCATCTTCGGAAGCACCCGAGTGCACCACCCCGCCGCCGAGATAAAGAATCGGTTTGGCGGCATCGTTGATCATCGCCGCGGCTGCGGCGACCAGTTCGACCGCCGGCGGCGGAACCGGCGCAGCGCCACCCGGCTCGGGCCACTCGCCGACTTCAACCAGCTGATTCTGCACGTCCTTCGGGATGTCGACCAGTACCGGGCCCGGGCGACCCGAGGCGGCAATCTGGAAGGCACGTGGAACGACGTCCAGCAGCTCCTCGGCCGAGCCGACGAGAAAGTTGTGCTTGGTGATCGGAATGCTCAGGCCATAGGTATCGACCTCCTGAAAGGCGTCGGTACCGATCATCGCCCGTGGCACCTGCCCGGTGATCGCGACCAGCGGAATCGAATCCAGCTTGGCGTCGGCAATCGCGGTCAGCAGATTGGTCGCGCCGGGGCCTGAAGAAGCCATGCATACCGCCGGTGTGCCGGTGGCGCGGGCCATTCCCTGCGCCATGAAACCACCCCCCTGCTCATGCCGCGCCAGAACGTGATGAATCAGCGCTGACTTGGACAAGGCGTCATAGATCGGCAGAATCGCACCGCCGGGGATGCCGGCCAAGGTTCGAATGCCCTGCCGTTCGAGCAGGCGCACGACGATCTGCGCTCCGGTCAGGATTTCGGGTGTTTGCGTGGACAAGGGACTCTCCTTCAAGAAGAACTGCTGCGGTCGCCGGGCGTTGGTCCAGAAATGCGAAACCCCCGCCCGGCTTGCACCGGCGGGGGTTTCTGGAATCTGCTGTCGTTTGCTGCGTCTCGACTTATTTTTTCCCGGCCCGCCACGGTGCGTCAGGTAGTACGCGTACGGTAGCTACCGAGCACGAAGCCGCAACGACGAACACGGAAGCTGCCGAAAGCTGGAAAGCGTCAAATCCGTCGGAGCGCAGCATGGAAGTCAGGTGGAAGCCAACAAGGCGAGGGCACAATTAGAACCGAGCACCAGGAAAAATGCAAGCACCTTGGTGACCGTCGATGGCCACCAAAAGCGCACGAGCAAACCGGCGCGGCTGAAAGTCCCCGCTTCGCGCGTTGACCACACCGGCGCTCGACGAGCAGCTGTCCCGGACCGGCTCACGCCCGCTCACCCGACTCCCGAATGGCTTCGGCGCCGGCCGTAGGGGGCGCCTGGTCAGCGGGGCATGGCAAAGACCGCACTTGACCTGACGGACGGACCGTCTGGCGGCGACCGACCTGGAAGCTGGCGACCAGGATCAGCGCCGACGAGATCAGCACCACCAGCATCACCGAACCATTCAGATAGCTGGGCAAGGAAAAGGCCTCCCGGACATGCAGAAAGAGCAGGACGGTGATCAAGCCGCGCGGGGCTATCCACATCAAGGGCCGCGCAGCGGCCGCACCCACTATCAGCCGCAGCAGCAGCAAGCGGCTGCCATAGACCACCGCCAACACCAGCGCCGCGGCGATCCATGCGGACGGCGAAGCGAGGTCGGAAAGATCGGTCCAGTAACCGAGCAGCACGAAGAAGAAGCCGCGAACGACAAAGGTCAGTTCGACCACCAGCGTCCTGAATTCGGACAGAGTGGATTCGTAATCGTCGCTGACCCAGGCCCTGATTGGCCGGAAGCGAGTGACCAGCGATGGCTTGTTGAGCAGCAGCCCCAGGAACAACACCATGATCAGGGGCGAGAGGTGCAGCAGTTCGCCCGTGGCATACAGCGCGAACAGGCCCGCCAGTAGGGGCACGAAGCGGATCGGACCAGCGACGCGCAGCAGCAGTACCATCAGCGCCAGCGCACAGAGTACGGACAGCAGCAGCGACAGGATCCCTCCGCCCAACAGCGCCAACACCGCGCCCTGGACGCTGCCGTCCGAATGCAGCAGCGAAAAGAACACCAGAACGCCGATGATGTCCGACATCGAACTCTCGTAGACGATGAGTTCGCGCGCCTTCGGCGGGAGAAAGGTGCTTCCCGGGATGGCTACCGCGCTGCTGATGACTGCTACGGAAGTCGCCAGCAGTACCGCCTGTACCGCGCCGAGCCCCAGCACCAACCTGCCGACACCGGCGAAGACAAGTACGCAGATCAGATAGCCGGCGGTCGCCAGCATGAAGGTGGCGCCGATCAGGCGCAGGCGCTGGCGCCGCAATTCGATGTCCAGAGCCCCTTCCAGCACGATCAGCACCAGGCCGATGGTGCCGATGATCGGCACCAGGGTACCGGCCCAGCCAAGCGTCACCCCAAGGGAGTCGAGGATCGGTCTGGCCAGCAGGCCGCTGGCGACCAGAACGATGACCGATGGTACGCCCCACCGCCGACAGAGTCGCTCGACGGCGAATACGATGAGCAGGAATATGGAGGCGCTGAGGATGGTGGGATAAGTCATGGGTCGATTCGATGGACAACCGCGAGCGACGGTGCCGACGCGCCGCCAACGCGGTGCTGCCGGTCAATGAGCAGGCGATTCCGGTTACTCCTGGCCACCGCCAAGGGGAGCGCTATGGTTGTCTTCTGCGGGAACCTGGGTCCGGCTTCAGGGCTTCACCTCGGACCCGGCTGGGTGTGCCGCCCGTCACGGACTGGTGGTGGAAGGGGAACGGCCGGCGGCCACACGCCTACCCCTCAAAACGGGACGTTGTTGCCACGGCGAACGGCCCGGCAGAAGTGCGACACAAGAATTGTGTAGAACCGCGCCCCACACCAGCGCTCGTGATCCGCGCGACCGTCTGCGGCGGCGGCCCGCGACAGCGCTAGTCCGGGAGTATGGGCTCGGAGATCGCAGAGCCGCTGATGTACTTGCCCAACTCGTCGATCAGGAACTGCTGCGCGCTGATCGTTTCCTTGACCACATCGCCGATCGAAACAACGCCGAGAATCCTGCGGTCGCCGTCGAGAACCGGCAAGTGACGGAAGTGCCGGTCGGTCATCAGCGCCATGCACTCGTCGACCGTCCGGTCCGGCGTCACGCACAGCACCTTGTCGGTCATGATCTCGCGAATCGGGGTTTCTTTCGACGACTTGCCGAAGAGGATCATCTTGCGAGCGTAATCACGCTCCGAGAATATGCCGAGCAGGTGGTCCCCGTCGACCACCAGGACCGCACCGACGTTGTGCTCGGCCATCACCTGCAAGGCCTTGAAAACCGCGTCGTCTGGCGAAACGGTTACCAACGGCCCACTCTTGCTGTCGAGGATTTGCCTGATTGTTTTCATGGAGCGTCCTTTCTGGTCAGGAAGTCAGCAGTACCATACTAGAGCGTCCGGCGCTCAATGCCAAGCGGCGTCAATGCGCCATCGCCACTGACCAGCGGCTGCTGCTGCTAGCGCAAGCCGGCAACGTACTCGGCGACGGCATGGATCTGAGGGTCCGACAACTTGCCGGCAATGACACGCATCATTTTTTCCGAATCGTTGGCTCGCTCGTGGCTTCTGAAGGCCATCAGCTGACTCACCGTGTATTCCGCGTACTGTCCGGCCAGCCGCGGATACTGTACCGGCAGGCCGGCGCCGCTCGGGCCGTGACAGCCAGCACATGCGGGGATGCCCTTTTCGAAGTCGCCCTTGCGCCACAGCGTCTGGCCCTCGGCAAGCAGTTTTTCATCCTTGGCCACCGAGGGTTTCATTTTTTGCTGGGAAAAATAGACTGCCAGACTCTTCATGTCTTCGTCCGACAACGCCGCGACCATGCCGCCCATGATCGCGTTATTGCGTACCGGCGGCTTTCCGTCTACTGACTGGAAATTGCTCAGCTGCTTGTGCAGATACTCGGGGATCTGGCCAGCAAGGATCGGATTGGGCGCTGCCGGGCTGTTTCCGTCGGCGCCGTGGCAGCCGACACAAACGCCCTCGGCAATTTCCTTGCCTTTTGCCGGGTCGACCTTGGCTTTGGCCGGTTCTGCTGCGAGGGCGGGGAAACTGGCGGTCAGGAGCACCGCTAGTGCCATTGTACGAATCATGTCCAAACTCCCATTGACAACGGTGACTGATCTTGGCCCGGAGAAGGCAGGCAACAAACCTGATATTCTATATCAGTTTGCTGTTTGCACGTGCCCGTCCCTCCTCACTCCGGTTCCTCGATGCCACTCTTTCAGACAGCCGTTTTCACGACAACCGTTGCCGACTTGCGCGATCTGCCGACCGATTCGCAGTACGAAGTCGCGTTCGCCGGGCGCTCGAATGCCGGCAAGTCGTCGGCGATCAACACCCTGGCCAACCACACGCGTCTGGCGTTCGTCTCCAAGACACCGGGACGCACGCAGCATCTCAATTATTTCCGGCTTGAGGAAGGCAAGTACTTCGTCGATCTGCCAGGCTACGGCTTCGCCAAGGCGCCGGAAGAAATCCGTGACCAGTGGGAGGGCCTGCTCGCCCCGTACCTGCGCTGTCGTGAAGCGCTTTGTGGTCTGGTGCTGATCATGGACAGTCGCCATCCGCTGACCGAACTCGACCTGCAGATGCTCGGCTGGTTCGCGCCGACCGGCAAGCCGATTCACGTCCTGCTGACCAAGGCTGACAAGCTGAGCCGCCAGCAACAGGTGCTGACCTTGCGCGAGGTGCGGACGGTACTGACGGGAATCGGCGGCAACTGCACGCAGCAGCTGTTTTCAAGTCTGAAGAAGTCGGGCGTGCAGGAAGCGGAGGCGGTCCTCGGCGCATGGCTGGGCCTGGCGAGCAGGGAAGAGCGGCCACCGCCGACCGGTCTGGCCGGCGAGAAGACGGCACGCCCGAAGAAGCGCAACGCCATCGGCTGGAGCGCGCGACGGCCCTGCAGCAGCGGCAAAGGGTAAAAAAAACCCCCGGCCAAGGGGGGCCGGGGGCAACATGCCTTACAGGAATAAGGCACCCGCTCAGGGAGGTGAAGCGGGGGATGGCGAGGCCATCCGAGTGATAAGAGCAGAGGGCCCGGCGATAGTTCCCTGCCCGGCCGCTCTTTTTGTCAATTGTCTCGATCTTGTCGCAGCGGATTCTTCTATGGATAACAAAGGAAACTTCCCCGGTACGCGCATGCGCCGCATGCGCCGTGACGATTTCTCGCGTCGCCTGATGCGCGAGTCGCGGCTGACGGCAGACGACCTGATCTACCCGGTGTTCGTTCTCGACGGCGCCAGGCGCATCGAGCCGATCGCCTCTATGCCCGGCATTGAGCGGCAAAGCCTGGACCACTTGCTGAAGACAGCGGAGCAGATGCAGGCACTCGGCATCCCGGCACTGGCCGTGTTCCCGGTGATCGACGCTGCCGGCAAGACTCCGGCGGCCGAAGAGGCTTACAACCCGGATGGCCTGGTACCGCGGGTGGTCGCGACGCTGAAGAAAGAGTTTCCCGAGCTGGGGGTGATTACCGATATCGCTCTCGACCCCTATACCAGCCATGGGCAGGACGGGCTGATCGACGCTGACGACCCGTCGGGTTATGTGTTGAACGATGAGACGCTGGAAGTCCTCGCCAGGCAAGCCCTGGTGCATGCACAAGCGGGTGCCGACATCGTCGCGCCTTCGGACATGATGGACGGCCGGGTCGCCCGGATTCGCCGCGAACTTGACGCGGCGAAGCTGGTGCACACGCGCATCCTGGCGTACTCGGCCAAGTATGCTTCGAGCTTCTACGGTCCGTTCCGCGACGCCGTCGGTTCGGCTGGCAACCTTGGCAAGGGCAGCAAGCACACCTATCAGATGGACCCGGCAAACACCAACGAAGCGCTGCGCGAGGTCGCGCTGGACGTGGCTGAAGGCGCTGACATGGTGATGGTCAAGCCGGGGATGCCTTATCTCGACATCGTCCGCCGCGTCAAGGAAGAATTCCGGGTCCCGACCTACGTTTATCAGGTTAGCGGCGAGTACGCGATGCTCAAGGCGGCCGCCCAGAACGGTTGGCTGGACGAGAGAGCGTGCGTTCTCGAGAGCCTGCTGGCCTTCAAGCGAGCGGGTGCCGACGGCATCCTGAGCTACTTTGCTTTGTCTGCCGCCGCGTGGCTGAAGCCTTCCCGTTAAGTGGCCACCCATCGCAGTCGCCGAAACCCGCGTTGCGCCGGGCTTTCGACGAAACGGTAGAACAGCCCCCCGGCGGCCAGGCTGGCCAGCCAGGCGACCAACACGCCAGCCAGTTTGACCGTCGGATCGGGCATGCCAAAGCGCGAGAACAGCCCGTTGATCACCAGGCAGACCGGAAAATGGACCAGAAAGACGGAATAGGAGATCGTTGCCAGGTAGGCGACCACCCGCGACCTGGGCCAGCTTTCGAGAACCCCGCTGCGGCGGGCCAGGCCTAGTGCCAGGCCAACCAGCAAGGCCACGGCGATCCGCGAGCGGTAGTCGACGAACAGTGCGGCGACCACGCTGGCGCCGATCAGCAGCAACCATCCCGCCGCCCGTGGCCGATTGCTTGCCCAGTAGGTCAGTGCCCCCAAGGCATAGGAACCGAAAAAGTAGATCGCCCACGCGTCCCAGGCCGAATCGCGGTTGAAGTGGTACAGCGAGGCCAGCGCCACCAGGCCTACCAGCAGTGCGCCGACCAGTGGCGCGCCAATCCGGCGACCCAGGCGGCGGGCCAGCCACAGGATCCCGAGCAGCAGGGCAAACAGCTGGAAATCGATCGCGATGTACCAGACTCCCGCCGACAGTCCCTCGTAGCCCAGAACGTCCTGCAGCAACAGCGCGTGCGCGGCAACCTGCGGCAGCGTCGGCCGGCCGGGAATCGAGTCATGTGTCATCAGCAAGCGGGCGATCGCCGCACAGGCGATGGCCACCAGAACCGCCGCCAGATACGGGGTGACCAGTTTCAGGTAAC
>DPSD01000554.1 GCA_003538495.1 Accumulibacter sp. | reverse complement strand
GGCTTGTTGAGCGAGTAGAGAATTTCGTTGCGCGTGACGGTGATCGTCGGCGCGCCGGCAACGCGGCCCTTCACTTCGATGAAGCGCAGCTTGCCGGTGCCGGGAACGCGGCTTTCGATGTCGTAGCCGAGCTTCTCGAATTCACGGTCGGTGGGGTCGAAGCCGAGCTGGCGCTCGATGTCCATGACGATCACGCGCGCGCGGGCCGCGCTGATCTGCGTATCGGCGGGTGCCGTGGGCGTGCTCGCTGTTTGGCCGGTCATGGCCTTGATC
Organism: Accumulibacter sp.; assembly: GCA_003538495.1. The sequence continues at coordinate 5,407 of DPSD01000554.1, read as the reverse complement.
AGGCCGATCGGCACCACCAGCATGCCGCCCAGCACCACTGGCGGCAGCGGTGAGATTTGCGCTTCCAGCTTCAAGTCGTCCAGACGTTTTTCGAGCCGCCCTTGAAGAAGGTCTGCGCGCTTGCGTGCCTCGCCTGAGTTGAGTTTGGCATTGGGTCTCCCAGCCTGCTCCTGCAGTTTGAGTTCTTCGGCGCGGTGGTCCCACCAGGTGATTTCCTTGGTGAGGCGATCCTTGACCGCCGCCTCGGTCTTGCCGATCAGTTCGAGCTTGCGCCTGCGGACCTCGGCCAGGTGTTCCGGTACTACCTGGGTGATGGCATGGGCCTGGACCTGCTTCTCCAGTTCGCGCGTGATCCACTGGCATTCAGGCCGGTCGAGGATCGATCCGATGCCGGGTTCGCCCGCAACGACTGGCCGATAGTCGAGATAGGGGGCGTAGTGCACATGACGTGTGCTCGTGCTGGCGTCCATCTCGACATAGAGCATGCGTTTCGACACGACCCGACGCTCACCGGCGCGGGTGAGGCCGGCGTCCTGGATGGCATGCTCGAGGTAGAACAGCACACGCGGCCGCATTCCGGGATCGCGCTCATCAACCAGCACGCTGCCGCGTTTCAGCAGATCGCGATGACGTTCCAGCGTCAGGTCGATTACGGCATCGAGCAACGGGTGGCCGGGACAGACGAATGCCGCCAGCGGTTGGCCCTGAGACGCGACGAGCGATTTTTCGAAGGCGATTCGCTCATAGCGCGGCAGCACGGGTTCGCCAATGCCGATCAGGCGGTCGCGGTTGCGCACCGTAGCGGGTACGTGGGTGATTTCGTAACGACGGGGCTCGCGCTGTTTGGCGGCGCCACCGAGCCGCTTGAAGGCTTCGTGGAAGAACGACTCGATGTAGTGCGGTTGCAGCCGGCGGGCGGCGGCGCGCTCCATGTCTTCGCGGATACGCTGCACCCGGCTGGCGTCCATGGCGTCGTGGGCGAGCGCTCGTTCTTCAAGCAGGCTCTGCAGGTGTTCCCGATCCGTCGCGACATCGAGCACCGTCGTGAGGAGGGCCTTGACCTCGGGCTTCTCGCCGTAGCGGATGGCCTTGATCAGCAGCTCGCGCAGCGACATGACCTTGCCGTTGGACTCGAAGGCGAGTTTGCCCAGCACGTCGAACACTTGCCCGCCAAGGGCCTGGCGCGCCAGTTCGAGCTTTTCCAGCAGCCGGCGGTAGACGTCGCCCTCGCGCGTATCGTCCGCCACCAGATTCCACAGGTGGCAAACCTCGGTCTGGCCGATCCGGTGGATACGGCCGAAGCGTTGTTCGATCCGGTTGGGGTTCCACGGCAGGTCGTAATTGACCATCAGATGCGCGCGCTGCAGGTTTATGCCCTCGCCGGCGGCGTCGGTCGCCAGCAGTACCTGCACCTCGGGGTCGTGCTTGAACGCTTCCTGCACCTTGAGGCGCTCTTCACGGCCGATCCCACCATGGATGATGACGACCGCCTCCTGGCGGCCGAGCAGCGTGCTGATGCGTTGTTCGAGATAGTTGAGCGTGTCGCGGTGCTCGGTGAAGATCACCAGCTTCTGGTGCGGCGAAGGGGTGGGTGGCGGGATCGCGCCGGCACCGTAGGGATCTGGCGGTTCGGCGACGCGGTGGCCGATGGCGGCCGGGGTGAAGATTTCGGAGAGCAGGCTGGCCAGTTGGCACCACTTGGTATCGGTGCCGCTGCGGCAAACCGCCAGCGCCTGGCTTTCCAGCCCTTTCAGGGTTTCGATCTCGATGCGCAGTTCGGCGATCGAGCGGGCAGCGGTGGCCTGGTCGAGAATTTCTTCCTCGGCGGCAGCGACTTCGTTGTCGGGCGCTTCTTCAAGGTCATCGACGTCGTCCCGGTCGAGGGCCGGCAGTGACGCCGGGAGGATGATCGCGGTTTGGCCGCCACGCTGCAGGACCTCCAGTTCCCGCAGTCGGCTTTCCAGCCGCTCGCGCCGGCGGCGCAGGGATTGGTAGATGGCCTCGGGCGAGGACGCCAGGCGTCGCTGCAGGATGGTCAGGGCGAAACCGACGGTGCCGGCGCGCTTGTCGTTTTCCAGCGCTTCGGCGCGGTTGAATTCGTTGCGCACGTAGTCGGTGACCGCCCGGTAGAGCGCGGCTTCGGCATCCGAGAGTCTGTAGGGCACGGTGTAGGCGATTCGCTCGGGGAACAGCGGCGTGCCGTCGAACTTGCGCAGGCTCTCCTTGACCATCCTGCGCATCAGGTCCGACACGTCGGCGGTGTGCACGCCATCGCGGTAACGTCCCTCGAAACGGTCGCCGTCGAGCAGTGCCATGAACAACTGGAAATCGGCTTCCTTGCCGTTGTGCGGCGTTGCCGACATCAGCAGGAAGTGACGGGTAAGCGTCGACAGCAGTTGGCCAAGGCGATAACGCTTGGTGTACTTGGTCTCGCTGCCGAACACGGTGGCCGACATCTTGTGCGCTTCGTCGCAGACCACCAGATCCCAACGGCAATCGGGCACTTGCAGCTTCTGCTGCACGTCCTCATTGCGCGAGAGCTTGTCGAGGCGGGCAATGCACAGCTTGGTTTCGAGGAACCAGTTGCCGGTGCGCGCGGCTTCGAGCTTGTCGTTGGAGAGGATCTCGAAGGGCAGATGAAACCGGCGATAGAGTTCGTCCTGCCACTGTTCGGCCAGGCTGCCGGGGCAGACGATCAGGCAGCGCTGCAGGTCGCCGCGCGCGACCAGTTCCTTGATCAACAGGCCCGCCATGATTGTCTTGCCGGCGCCGGGGTCGTCCGCCAGGAGGAAGCGCAACGGCTGGCGAGGCAGCATGGTTTCGTAGACGGCGGTGATCTGGTGCGGCAGCGGGTCGACGATCAAGGTGTGCACCGCCAGCACCGGGTCGAAGAGATGCGCGAGGCGAATGCGCTGGGCCTCGGAAACCAGGCGGAAAAGAGCGCCGTCGCCATCGAAGCCCCAGGGTCGGCCCTGCTCGACCAGTTCCTCGCGGGGCTCGTCGTGGCGGTCCAGCAGTTCGTTGGCGACCCTGCCGGCGGCCGTCCGATAGGTCAAGCTCCAGCGCCGCATCGCCGAACCACTGCACGCTGACCACGGTCACCAGTACGTCTGGAACGATGCCGCGGGTCGCGGCCTTGACTAGAGCGGCACTTCCTCACCCTTTGCTTCTTGACCGTCCCGCAAGGCTTGTTCGGCGGGCAGGCGCATCAGGCACGGGAAGCCCTTCGAGGCGAGACCTGCCGCGGCTTCAGTGGGCACCAGACAAGCTCAAGAGACCTGCAGTGCTCACGACCGCGGAACGGCGAGAGGCCGGAACGCGGCTCCGGCAACGCGCCGCCCCCCGACCTCCGACGACATCCCGCTCCCGCCAGGACCGGTCAGGTAGGTCGCGGTCGATCAGCGAACCACGACAGCTTCGACCGACCGCTGGCGGAAAACCTTCAGCCAGCAATCACCGACAGAGGATCGTGATAGGCGTAGTTGAGGTCGTCGGCGACCTCGCGGCAGGTAACCTTGCCGAAAGCGACGTTGAGACCGTTGCGCAGGTGCTCGCTATCCTGCAGAGCCTGCCGCCAGCCCTTGTCGGCAATCTGCAGCGCGAACGGCAGCGTCGCGTTGTTGAGCGCGTAGGTCGAGGTGCGCGGCACACCGCCCGGCATGTTGGCAACGCAGTAGTGCACGACATTGCCGACCATGTACGTCGGGTCGGCGTGCGTCGTTGCCTTGGCCGTTTCGCAGCAGCCGCCCTGGTCGATGGCCACGTCGACGATCACCGAGCCGGGCTTCATGTCATCGACCAGACGACGCGTGATCAGCTTCGGCGCCGCAGCACCGGGAATCAGTACGCCACCGATGACCAGGTCGGCGCGCAAGACATGGTGCTCGACATTGTCGCGATTGGAGAAGACGGTGATCACGCGTGCGCCGAGCAGCCGATCCATGCGCCTAAGGACGTCGATATTGCGGTCGATGACGACCACCTGCGCGCCGGTGCCGACGGCGATCTGCGCGGCGTTCGAGCCGACCACGCCGCCACCGAGAATGACGATCTTCGCCGACGGGACGCCGGCCACGCCGCCAAGCAGGATGCCCATGCCGCCATGCGCCTTTTCAAGACAGTAGGCACCGGCCTGGATCGACAGCCGCCCGGCAACTTCCGACATCGGCGCCAGCAGCGGCAAGCCGCCGCCGGGCTGGGTGACCGTTTCGTAGGCGATACAGACCGCGCCGCTGCTGACCAGATCGGCACACTGCGCCGGATCGGGGGCGAGGTGCAGATAGGTGTAGAGAATCTGCCCTTCGCGCAGCATTGCCCGCTCACCGGCCTGTGGCTCCTTGACCTTGATGATCATCTCGGCGCTGGCAAAGATCTCCGCGGCGCTCGCGGCGATCGTCGCGCCGGCCTTCTCGTACACGTCGTCGGTGACACCGATACCGCTGCCGGCACCGGTTTCGACGGTGACCGGGTGACCATGCGCGACCATTTCCCGAACCGACGACGGGGTCAGGCCGACGCGGTATTCGTGGTTCTTGATTTCCTTGGGTACGCCAATGTGCATCGTTGTCTCCTCAAAGTGGATTCGGGGCCGCCAATCTTATGCCAATTCTGGCAGAGCGACGTCTTTTTCAACTGCCTGACACCGCCGCGACAAGGCACGGCGACGCGCTCTGCAGAGCTATCGCGGCTGATCGCTTGCGTATAGACTGCCAGTCTCGCAAGTGGTCCGTGGCACCCGCGCGACGCCGTCAGTGGCTGCCTTCGACGACTGCATGAGCGGCGCTGCGGCAGTGTCCATGGACGAACTCGTGACAAGAACATCAGCCGACATTCCTGAAGGGACCGTCGCCATGCCAATCGTCCGTCCGCTCGACTCCTGCTGACGCCGCCGCCCGATGCTTGCCAATGATCGCGACAGCGCCAATGGCGCGCCATCAGAAGCCGGCAAGCGTCCCGGACTGCCAGCCGCCGCGGCGACCATCGCCGCCGACCTGGCCGGCTTCCGGCACGAAATGCTGCGTTTCGCCGCACTGCAACTGCGCGACCAGGCCAGCGCCGAAGACGCTGTCCAGGAAGCGATGCTCGCCGCCCTCCAGGGCGCCGATCGTTTTGCCGAACGGGCGAAGCTCAAGACCTGGGTTTTCTCGATCCTCAGAAACAAGATCGTCGACATCATCCGCCGGCGCGTTCGCGAGCCGATCTACGAGCACCCGGAAGACGAGATCGACGACGCCGACTTCGATCCGCTGTTCAAGAGCAATGGCCACTGGCAACGCGACGCCCGCCCTTCGGACTGGGGCAACCCGGAAAAGAGCCTCGAAAACCAGAACTTCTGGGCGGTCTTCGATGCCTGCCTGAACCGACTGCCGGCGGCCACGGCGCGCGTTTTCATGATGCGCGAGATGCT
>DPSD01000558.1 GCA_003538495.1 Accumulibacter sp. | reverse complement strand
TCCACTGGAAGTTGCTGTTGAACTTGATGCCGTAAGGCGGATCGAGGTAGATGCACTGCACTTTGCCGCGCAGCCCCTCGCGCTCGGCGAGGCTGGCCATGACCTGCAGCGAATCGCCCAGGATCATGCGGTTGGTCCAGTTCTGGTCGTGCTGGTAGAAGTCGGTCTTGTCGGCGCCCTTGGGGATGCCGTTGAAATCGGCGAAGAGGTCGGCGGTGATCTGGCCGGCCTCGTGCTTGCGCTCCTTGGTGCTGCGCAGCAGGTCGTCGATCAGCACCTTGGGATGCACCTTTTCCTGGATGTACAGCGGTGGCGCGGAGACGACGAGGTCGCTCCAGTCCTGCTCGTCCTTGCCGCGCCAGACGAGCTGCGGGTCGAGGTCGCGATTTCTGGCCGACTTCTCCTCGCCCAGCTTGTCAGCGTCGGGGCGCGGGTAGCGGATCTGCTTCGGCTGCTGCTGCTCGGTCGGCAGCACCGACTGGTATTCCGCGGTCGGGATGTTCTTGCGCCGGGCCTCGTCGTGGGTCAGCGTTTCGACGGTCTTGGTATTGCCGGGTCTGGCCATGGTCATGCCCTACTATGCTCTCGATGATGCCGTTGAATTTCTTATCCTTCGCTGGGCAGGAATGTGAATTCAGCGGCGTGCCAGCTCTTCGCGAATCACCCGCCGTAGATCGGCTTCGAGGTGGCCGGTCTCGATTACCCGGCGCAGGGTGTCGTTGATGATCGTCTGGTAGCCGCGCTTGCCGGCCAGCGCCTTGAAGTGTTCAACGATCGGCGCGTCGAGCATGATGTTGATGCGCAGCTTGCCCACGCGAGCCCGTACGGCCGCTTGCCATTCGGCGTGGCTGGCATCCTTTCCGGCGATTCGCGGGCGAGCACGCTCGAAGTCCGTCTGCGTGAGCTTTGGCGCGTCGTCAGAAGTATCCGGCGCTTCGGTAGAAAAGGTCTGTTTCATCGCTGTCCGCCCTGCGCATGGAAATGATGCGGATTGCCTCGTCAGATTCGACATGCATGATCAGCACTACCAGGCAATCCAGAAGGCCGATGCCGATCATGCGCTGATCGCCATAGTCCGCTCGCTGATCATCGATCAGCAACAACGGTCCGGCAAAGACTTTTTCCGCATCGGAGAAATCCAGGCCGTGCTTTTTCAGGTTGGCCTGCCGTTTGGTTTCGTCCCATGTGTAGCGCATGGACCATGACTATACATACTGAAGTGTGTATGTCAAGCATTACGCTCGCGGCTCCGGACTTCACACCACGTTGCCAGCGAGGTATTTGCCAGCGAAGTGTACAGCGACCAGCAGTTTTACCTTGCCGATCCCGGGAAAGCGTGGGTCCCGGCCTGGGAAGCCCGTGAATGGGCCGCGGCTGAAACGAGCGGCGTGGCACCCGGTCGCCTTGCGTGCTGGCGAGAAGGGCGAAGTACGCGCGATGTTGGCTCATAGCCGCGTGTGGATCATTCTGGCGAACTCGCTCTCGACCCTGGCCTTGAAATCGCACTCGATCTGGTAAACCTCGCAGAACTCGACGAACGCCCAGCGGCCATAGCTACCGAGATGGTTCACGCCGGGCACCCAGTAGGTGTCCATCGTCGATCTCTTCTCTTTCGCGTCCTCGCGACGGTAGCCCTTGATCTCGACCACGAGATGCAGCAGGTCATCGGGGCCGTGGCCATCATCGACCAGCACGATGAAGTCAGGCCGGTACTTGCGCGTCTCGGAGCCGTAACGATAGGGGACTTCCAGGCCAAGGTTGTGGTTCTTCACATAGGCGCGGACCCTGGGGTGCGACTCGGCCACGCGGCAGAATTCGCCCTCCCAGTCGCTGTCGAGGATCACCCAGTTGATGTGGCAAGATTGCGAACTCGTCTCCCAGCGGTCGGTCTTCGAGGTATTGAAGCGGACGTGCCTGGTCGAACCAGTGGGATTGTAGGGGTCGAGCAGCGCCTTGATCGGGCGCTCGCCGAGGAACTGCCGGGTGATCGCCGCCGTGATCCGGTTGCAGGCCATGTCCGCGAGTTCCTGGTACATCAGCAGCGCGGGGTAGGTGTCGCCCTTGCAGACCAGGCAGGTGTCCAGCCATTGTCTGGTGATGCGCTTGAGCTGGCCGAAGAGGTAGAGCCTGGGCTCCTCGCCGGGATCGCGCCATTTGGTGTACAGCAGCCGCTGGGTTACCTGGAAAACGAGCGTCGACGGTCGCATGTCGCCGAGGTGCTGCAGGCTCATGTCCACGCCTTCGCCGATGATGCCGGAATTGCGGGTCCTCGACGGGCCGACCAGGTCGGGGCTGAGTTCCAGGATCGAGTCGTCGTTGAAGGCGGCGGTCAGCCGTTCCTCCGGCAACTCGACGCGATAGCCCTCGACCCGCGGAAAGCGGATTTCGAGGGCGTCGCGCTCGGGGCGAACGGCCTTAACCTGCACCGTCTCGCGCGGCGGCTGCGGTGGTGCAATGACCGGCTTGGCCGTGAAGTCGAAGGGAATGCCGAACACGTCGGCGTACTCGACGTTGAACAGCCCTTCCTCGTTCAATTCGTAGGACTGGCGGCGCAGCGCTCGGCCGATGACCTGTTCGCACAGCAGCTGGGTGCCAAAGGCGCGCACGCCCAGCACGTGGGTGACGGTGTTGGCGTCCCAGCCTTCGGTGAGCATAGAGACCGACACCACGCAGCGAATGGATTCGCCCAGCCGGCCAGCTTTGCCCACGGTGTTCATGACCTCGCGCAAGATGGCCGCATCGTCCAGATCGCCGCCGCCACGCAACTGTTCAGCCAGTGCGCCGCCACGCTCCAAGATCTCCCTTTTGAATGTCTCGATCTCTGGCCCCGCCATGCTGCGGAACTTGTCGTCCAGTGCCTCGCCGCTTTCGAGCTGTTCGCTGTCGATCAGCAAGGTGCGCGGCCGGGCAAGGGGCTGGCCGTTTTCGTCGAAGTTGCGGAACAGCGGCAGGCGGCCGTTTTCCAGTTGTTCGGTGCCGTCCACGTTCTGCCGCATGAAGCCGGCGATGTGGTCGTACACCAGCTTGGAGGTGGAGGTGTTGTTGCACACCACGATGAAGCAGGGGGGGACGCGAATGCCTTCGTCCTGCCAGAGCTGGTAGGTCTTTTCGTAGTGGCCGTACAGGGCCGACAGCGCAGTCTGCAGTTTGGTGGGCAGCTTGAGCGGGTCCAGGCCTTCGGCTTTTCCGCGGCCCTTTTTGGGCATGTCTTTGCTGATGTTCTCCCACAGGTTGCGGAAGATGGGCACCTCGGCGCCGGGGATGTTGTCCGCCACCGGCACGCGCGGCAGCTTGACGATGCCGCACTCGATGGCATCCATGAGCGAGAAGTCGCTCATGGTCCAGGGGAAGAGGGTGCCTTCGGCGTAGCCCGAGCCGCGCAGGAAGAAGGGCGTCGCCGACAGGTCGATGACGCGGGTCGTACCGAGTTTGCGGTTGACGGCTTCGAGGCCGGAAATCCAGAGGCGGGCGGCTTCGTTGTTTCTTTCGGCCTCTTTCCTGTCGTCACCTTTGAGATCCTCATCATCGGCGTCCTTCGGTTTCTCCCGGTAGCAGTGGTGCGCCTCGTCGTTGATGACGAGGATGTTTTTCATGCCCATCAGGTCGGGCATCACCCGCTGCAGCATCTGGCCTTCGCTTTCGAGCGTCCTGAGTTCCTCGCCGGTGCGGCCCTGCAGGAGCTGCCGCCCACCCCTGGATATCTCGATGCGCTCGCGCATCTTGAAGGCGTGGTAGTTGGTGATGACGATCTTGGCCCGACTCATGTCGTCGAGCAGGTCGCCCGGCAGCAGCTCGCGGTCCTTGTAGTAGCTGTCGGGGTCGTTCGGCTGCAGGACGCGCAGACGGTCCTTGATCGTCAGGCCGGGCGCGCAGATCAGGAAGCCGCGCGTGAAGTTCCTGCTGCTTGGCCGGCGCGCCGCATTGATCGTCTGCCAGGCGATGAGCATGGCCATGACCGTAGTCTTGCCGGCGCCAGTGGCCAGTTTCAGGGCGAGGCGCAGCAACTCGGGATTGGCGTCTCTGTTCGCCGCCGCAAGATGGTCGAGAATCCGTTTGCCGTGTCTGGACTGCGGCGCGACCTCGGTGAGCCAGATCGCGGTTTCCACGGCTTCGACCTGACAGAAGAACGGTCGGACACCGCTGAACCGGTGATGACGCCAATACTGCAGCAGGCGGGCGGTCTCCGGCGTCACCTGCCACTGATTGGGATTGGGCAGGGATCGCCACGAATCCACGTACCCGCGGACTTCGTTGATGATCGAGGTGGGGTCGTACTGCTGCTCCTGTGTTGACAGCCCCTTGCCGTCATCGAAGACAAAGGTCTGCTGCTTGGCGGCAGTCTTGCGCTTCTTGGGCTTCGGGATCGGGGTGATGAACTGCGCCCGGCGGCGAGCTTCGAGGACCTTCTCCGTCGGTTGTCCGTCCTCGTTCAGTTCCCAGTGCTTCGCCGGGCAGTCGTAGGGAGAATTGAGAATCGGGTGGTCGAAGAAGGGGTTGGACATGGTCGCTATTGGTTGTTTTGTTCTTCTTGCCACCGGCGGGCAGTGGTGTTCTGTTCCCTGATCACGGCTTGGCACTGTTCGGAGAGCCCCGACAGCCGCCGCCCTCCCTATCGTTGAATCCCTCGGTCACACGAGTTGCCAATGATCGTTCCCCCCGTTCCCGTCGACGACATCGTTGTCGGCAGGCAACTGGCCACGATCGGGAGAACTGGCCCGCGTCGGGACGAGAATTCCTGCAGGAAAAGCCACAAAAACCGCGCTCTGCAAATGTACCGTAATACCCGGCATACTCCAACGAAATAATAGGCAAGACTGTGGAATCTCCGTGTTTCTCGCTATTGCTCGAACAGTCGATTGAGGCGGAGGATCTCGTTATGACTCAAGCAATGGGGCGAGTTGGTCGGAAAGCGCCTTTCTGCCGTCCATGAGAGGGGTTTGGCCCCTAAATTTTGCCGATTTCCATGCGCTCGGTGGGGAAGCAGAAGGCCTCGTTGGCCAAAATG
>DPSD01000175.1:8989-13217 GCA_003538495.1 Accumulibacter sp. | reverse complement strand
TCGTGTTTCGGCCAGAAGTAGAGCAGCGGTCCGAGAGCGATTTTCATGGTCGTCGTGCCGTCTACCGCCAGGGGCGATTGTAGGCCCCCAGGGTTACCTGGCTGCCTTCTGAGACGCGCGCCAACTCGGCCTGCCAGGCGGGCCTGACCTGGAAGTGCTGGGCGTCGCTGGCAAGTTCGTCGAGGGCGGCGCGCAGGGTGCGGGTGACCTGCGCAACGTAGGTCGGGCTGCGCTGGCGGCCTTCGACCTTGATCGCCGCGACGCCGATGGCAGCGATCGCCGGCAGCACCTCGATGACGTTGAGGCTGGTCGGTTCCTCCAGCGCGTAGTAGGTTTCGCCGCCGACCTCGAAGCGCCCCTTGCACAAGGTCGGGTAGCCGGCTGGTTCATCGTCGCCGAAGCGGTCGATCAGGATCCCGTTCAGGCGGGTGCTCATCGCGCCCGGCGACTTTTCCCATTTGACATACTTCGCCGGCGAACAGGCGCCGACCGTATTCGGCGATTCGCCGGTGGCGTACGACGACAGCCAGCAACGGCCCTCGTTCATCACGCACAGGCTGCCGAATCCGAAGACCTCGATCTCCACCGGCGTGTTGCGGATCACCGTTTCGACCTGCGCCAGGGTCAGGACGCGCGGCAGCACCGCGCGCTGGACGCCGAATTCGCGATGGGCAAAATTGACCGCCTCGTAGCTGGTTGCCGACCCCTGCACCGAGAGGTGCAGACGCAGCGCCGGGTGACGCCTGCTGGCGTAGTCGAGAAGTCCGACGTCGGCGAGGATCACCGCGTCGACGCCGAGGTCGACGGCGCCATCGACCGCTCGTTGCCAGTCGGCGGCGCGTCCTGGCTGGGCAAAGGTGTTGATCGCCATCAGCACCCGGCGGCGACGCGACTGGGCGTAGCGAAGGCCTTCGACCATCGCCTTGTGATCGAAATTCAGGCCGGCGAAATTGCGGGCGTTGGTGTCGTCGCGATAGCCGAGGTACACCGCGTCGGCGCCGTGGTCGACCGCCGCCTTGAGCGCCGGCAGGCTGCCGGCTGGACAAATCAGTTGGGGAACAGGGTGGCGCGGCATGCGAAACCTCGTCGAGCGGAGCTGGCCAGTATAACCAGCGTTGCTCTCCGGCACTTGATGCCGGTCAATTTTCGCCCGATTTCGCCAGGCCGGCCCGCAACTGGCGCAGGTATGCCAGCCCGGCGATCGCGCGGCTGCCGTACCAGGAGACCATTTCGCCGTCGATCAGCGCCACCCGGGTGTCCGCCAGTTCGCTCGCCAGCCGGCGTCGGTGCTGCTCGCGAAAGGGGTAGGGCTCGCTGGCCAGAAAGACGATCTCTGCCTGGCTGGCGACGGTCAGCAGGTCGACCTCCGGGTAGCGCAGCGCGCTGTCAACGGGCAGCGTATCCCAGCCGGCGGCAGCCAGCATGCGCGAGATATAGGTGTCGCGGGCGACGCTGAGCCAGGGCTGCCGCCAGATCAGGTAGAGCACGCGCTGTCGTGGCAGGAGGTCGGCCAGCGCGGTCAGGGCCAGCCATTCGCGCTCGAACTCGGCGGTCAGCGCGGCGGCCTGCGGCTCGCGGTCGAAGATGCCGCCGAGCAGGCGGTAGAGTTCGAGGTTGTCGCGGGCGGCCAGCGGGTGGGTGACGATCAGATGCGGCACGAAGTCACGCAAGGGCTCGACTTCCTCGCGGCGGTTTTCATCGATATTCACCAGTACGTGCGTCGGTTGCAGCGCGCGCAGCTTGTCGACATCGAAACCCTTGGTGCCACCGAGCTTCGGCAGTCGCCCGACGACCTGCCGCGGATGGATGCAGAAGCCGGTGCGGCCGACCAGCAGTTCGGCCAGCCCCAGGGCTACCAGCAGTTCGGTGAGGCTGGGCACCAGCGAGACGATCCGTGGCTTGCCCGGGTAGCGCCGGTGGTGCTTGCCGATTGCGTCGGACCATTGCATGATTGGCGGTTTGAACAGAGAAAACGGGAGAGGCAAATGCTAGCGCAGAAACTTGCGGTGGTGACCGGTGCGGCGCGTGGCCTGGGGCTGTCGGTGGCGCGCGACCTGGCGGCCGCCGGATGTCTGGTGCTGATGGTCGGACGCAACGCTGAAGCGATCGAAGACGCCGCCCGGCAGTTGCGCGAGAGTGGCCACGAAGCTCTGGCGCACGTCGCCGACGTCACCGACGCCAGCGCCGTCGCCGCGCTGGCCGCCCGCCTGCGCCGCGAGTTCGGGCGCGCCGACATCCTGGTCAACAATGCCGGCGTGTTTCTCGAGCGCAGGGACTTCGCCGTTCCAGAGGCCGCCAGCGTTTTCGTCGTCGATCCCGATCTGGTGGCGGCGACCTATGCCTGCAACACCCTGGCGCCGCTGCGCCTGATTCAGGCGATCGTGCCGCTGATGCGGGAAAACGACTGGGGGCGGATCGTGAACGTCTCGTCGAGCATGGGGCAGCTGGCGGCAATGGGCGGTTCGTGGCCCGGCTACCGGACTTCCAAGGCCGCGCTCAATGCGTTGACCCGTCTCACCGCCAGGGAGCTTGAAGACAGCCCGATCAAGATCAACTCGGTTTGCCCTGGCTGGTGCCGTACCGAGATGGGCGGCAAGGAAGCCACCCGCAGTGTCGACGAGGGCGCACAAGGGATCGTCTGGGCGGCGTTGCTGCCCGACGACGGACCCAGCGGTGGCTTCTTTCGCGACGGCAAGCCGATCGACTGGTGAGGTGGCCGCCCGGCGCCCGGGTGCGTGCGAGGCCGGCAGCTAAGGCGCGGACGGGGTGTCGGTCAGCGATTTCAGTGCACGGCGCAGGCAGTCGATCTGTTCGGCCAACTGGTCGGCCAGCAAAGCCATTTCCGGCGGGTCGCCGTAAGCGCTCTGTTGTTCCAGGCGATGCGCCAGCCGGACTGCCGGTCGGGCGCCAAAAATGTCCAGGGTGCCGTGCAGTGCGGCGGCGGTGGATGCCACGCTGCGCCGATCAGCATTGGCGATGCCGCGGCGAATCGTTTCCAGGTCACTTGCCGAAGATTCGAGAAAGGCGACGGCGATCAGCGCGACAGTCTCCTGGTCGGCCTTGGCCACTGCAGCCGCATAGTCGAAACCGGTGCTGGCCTCGACCTCCGCGGTGCCCTGGTGCAGTTCGGCATCACCAGCAGTGCCGTGCTTGACGAGCAGGTGCTGCAGCTCTTCGCCCCTGATCGGCTTGCTCAGGTAATCGTCCATGCCAGCGGCGAGACAGCTTTCCCGGTCGCCCGGCATGGCGTTGGCAGTCATCGCGATGATCGGCGAGCGGCGCTTGCCGCCAGCCAATTCGGCAGCACGAATCCGGCGGGTCGCTTCGAGCCCATCCATCACCGGCATCATCATGTCCATCAAGACCACGTCGAAGCGGCCGGTACGCATCCGCTCGACAGCCGCCAGGCCATTCTCGGCGACAGTGACGCGGTGGCCCCGGCGCTCCAGCAGCGCGGTGGTCAGTTGCTGATTGATCGCATTGTCGTCAACCAGCAACACCGCGCGTGGCCGGCTCTCTGGCGTTGCCGGGAGATTGCCGGGGCGAGTCGGGCGCCGTGCGGGCCCGCCGTCGAGAGCTCGCGCGAGGCTCAGCAACAGATCCTCGCCGGTCAGTGGTTTGCCAAGCACTATCGCCATCTCCAGATCGCGGTAGCGCTCGCGATCACCGGGCGTGCTCTGTGCCACCATGATCACCAGCGGAGTCGCCGCGCCGCCGGCCGTCGAGCGCAGCTGCCCGGCCAGCGTACGGGCGTCGATCCCCGGCAGACTGCCGTCGAGCAGGACGACATCGACCGCCGATGACCTGGCAGCGAAGAGCGCCAGCGCCGCCTTGCCGGAGTCCACGGTACTGACCCGAGCGCCGGCGCTTTCCAGCGTTCGCGCCACCACCTGACGGCCCACCGGATGGTCGACGACGACCAAAACACGCGTGCCTGGCAACTGCGGCAACTGCCGGGTCGTTTGCGGATCGACGCCAAAACGAACACTGAAGTGGAAGGTGCTGCCACGGCCGGGCTGGCTTTCGACCCAGATGCGGCCGCCAAGAATCTCCGCCAGGCGCGCTGAAATCGTCAGTCCGAGGCCTGTGCCGCCGTACTTGCGGGTGACCGAACCGTCGGCCTGTGCAAAAGCGTCGAAGATCGTCGCCAGTTTTTCCTCGGCAATGCCGATGCCGCTGTCGACGATCGAAAAGTGCAGTCTGACCTCGCCATCGCCATCGCCATCGC